>SLQK01000226.1 GCA_007131525.1 Nitriliruptoraceae bacterium
CGGGCAGCGAGCCCGGCGCCACGGCGCGGCGTGCCCGGGCCGTCAGGGCGAACCCGATGGGCCGGTCATGGTCCGGTGCCGGCTGGCCCTGCCCCGTGGCCGGGGACGGGGCCAGGGCCGGTGCCGACGGACCCGCTGGCGGGGTGTCGCGATCCGAGCGACCGGGGCGGTCCTGCTCGTCGAGCGGCAGCAGGATCTGCTCCGGTCTGACGGACGCCGGCACGGGCTGCCCATCAGGCCCGGCCGCCCGGTCCTGGCGCTGGTGGCGTGAGGTCGACTGTTCCATGACCACACCGTACGACCGGGGTGTGACACCGGACCGCGGTCCGCTGGCGGGAGCCCACCACCGGTCCCGCAGGGGCGGTCAGGTGTCCAGGTAGCCGTCCAGTTGGTCGACGCGCCCGGGCCGCCGGAGCTTGGCGAGCGCCTTGGCCTCGATCTGGCGGATCCGTTCGCGGGTGAGCCCGAGGTTGCAGCCCACCTGCTCCAGCGTCGATGGCTCGGCGCCGACCAACCCGAACCGCTGCTCGATCACGGTCCGCTCCCGGGGGTTCAGATCCTCGAGCACCGCGGCGATGTCGGACCGGAGCAGCAGGCGGGCGGCTGCTTCGACGGGCACCGTGGCGTTGCGATCCTCGAGCAGCTCCCCCATCGAGCCGTCGCCGTCCTCGCCGATCGGGGCGTCCAACGACGTCGGGTCGACGCCGAGGCGGTGGAACTCCTCGACCTTGTCCACCGGCAGGTCGGCGGCGGTCGCGATCTCCTCCAAGGTGGGTTCCCGGCCGAGCCGCTGGACCAGTGACCGCTCGATCCGCCCCAACCGGTTCATGGTCTCGACCAGGTGCACGGGGATACGGATCGTGCGCGACTGGTCGGCGATGGCACGGCTGATCATCTGCCGGATCCACCACGTGGCGTAGGTCGAGAACTTGTAGCCCCGCGTGTAGTCGAACTTGTCGACCGCCCGCATCAGGCCGAGGTTGCCCTCCTGGATCAGGTCCGGGAACTGCAGGCCACGCCCGACGTGCCGCTTCGCGATCGACACGACCAACCGGAGGTTGGCCTCGATCATCACCTGCTTGGCGTCACCCCCCAACCGCTCGACCCGGCGCAGGCAGGTCCGCTGCGCGGTGGTCAGCTCCAGCGGCGAGTCGAGCACCTCGGCGGCCGCCAGGCCGGCCTCGACACGCTTGGCGAGATCGACCTCGGACTCCTGGTCGAGGAGGTCCACGCGCCCGATCTCGTTGAGGTACAGCCGGACCGCATCGACGCTGGCGGGGGCGTCGGCCGGCGCGGGCGAGGTCGGCCCGGTCGCGCCGCCATCGCCGAGGTCGTCGACCAGCTGCACCGCGGCGTCACGCAGGCGCGCCCCGACCTGCTCGATCGCCGCGGCATCGAGCCCCGCATCGTCCACCGCGACCGCGACCTCGCGGGCGGTGACGAACCCCCGCCGGCTCCCGTGGGCGACGAGGTCGTCGCCGACCTCCCGGGCGACATCGATGAGCAGTATCGGCAGGTCCTCATCGACCCGGTCGCCCGAGACGGCAGCCCCGGCGCGCGGGGAGGAACCGCTCATGGCCGACCACCTCCCAGGCTCGCCCACGGTGACCGATGCTACGGAGCGAGGCGGTCCCACCGTCCGGTTCTTGGGTACGGCGCACCGCGTGCGCACCTCCCGCACGCCTCAGGCGGGCTGGCCCAGGAGCTGCCGGCGTCGACGCTGGAGGTCCGCGAGGCCCCGCTGCAGCTCCCGGACCCGGTCCGGGTCGGTGGTGTGGCTCAGCCGGGCCAGCTCCTCACGGAGGGCCCGGCTCTCCGCGTCGACGCGGTCGACGAGCAGGCGCCGGATGCGCCCTGCAACGACGGCACCGACGACCTCCGGGTCCGTGAGCTCGGGATCCTCCTCCAGCGCCAGCGCCCGCAGCAGGCCCCGGATGCGGTCGTCCTCAGCTGCCGCGACGACGTCGGCGAAGGGGGCACCGGCCCCGCCACCGGCCCGCACGGCCCGCAGCACCGCCCGGGCGTCGGGATGGGTGAGATCGTCCTCCACGAGCTCCGCGGCCTCGTCGGGGAGGTGCTCGGGATGCTGGAGCAGGGCCCGCAGCGCCGCCCGTTCGATGCGCGCCCGGCTCGCGGTCACCGGCCGGTCAGCGCCCGCACGACCCCCCTGCGCCTGTCGGGCGCCTGTTCGCGCAGCCCCACCGGCGCCGGCGGCGGCCACGCCCTCGTGGGCATCGAGCTGTACCCCGAGCCGCGCCGCGGTGTCGGTCACGAACCCGTAGGCGTAGCCGATCCGTTCGGCGATCTCCGTGCGGGCCCACTCGCGACGCAGGTCGGGATCGGACTCCCGCGCCAGGACCGTCAGGGCATCCCGCAGCGCCGCCGTGCGGCCCGCTTCGGAGGACAGATCGGCGGCGGCGAGGTGGTGGCGCAGGACGAAGGGCACGACCGGGGTCGCCGCCGTCAGCGCCCCGCGCACGCCCTCCGCGCCCACCTCGGCGACCAGGTCGGCGGGGTCGTTGCCCTCGGGCAGGACCAGCACCCGCAGGTCCAGCCGGGCGCCCTGCCCGTCACCGACGAGCTCCCGGGCTGCCTCCCAGGCGCGTTCGGCGGCCTTCACCCCCGCCGCGTCGGCATCGAAGGCGAGCACGATCCGCTGGGCGTAGCGGGACAGCAGGCGCAGGTGCTCCACCCCCACCGCCGTCCCGCAGGTCGCCACGGCGTTGGCCACCCCGGCCTGGTGCAGCGCCATCACGTCGGTGTAGCCCTCGCAGACCAGCACCTGCTCGGCCCGCACGATCTCCGAGCGCGCCTGCCGGATCCCGTACAGCACCCGGGTCTTCTTGTACAGCGGGGTCTCGGCGGAGTTGAGGTACTTGGGCGGCTCGAAGCCGCCGTAGTCGAGCTCCGGCAGGATCCGGCCACCGAACCCGATCACGTCCCCGCCGGGATCGTGGATCGGGAACATCAGCCGACCCCGGAACCGGTCGCGCAGCCCACCCCGCTCGTTGCGCGCCACCAGCCCGGTGGTGATCAGGTCCTGCTCGGCGAACCCCTCGGCAACCAGGGCGCGCGCCATCGCGTCGAAGCGGTTGGGCGCGAAGCCGACCTCGAAGGCCTCGGCATCGGCACGGGAGAACCCCCGGGACCGCAGGTAGTCCCGGGCGACCCGGCCCTCATCGGCGTAGAGCTGGGCGACGAGGAAGTCGCGGGCCGCGGCCGTCGCGGCCACCAGCCGGGTCCGTTCCCCGACGGCACGACGTTCCCGCGCGCTCATCTGCTCGTAGCGCAGCTGGAAGCCGGTCCGCCGGGCCAGGGACTCGACGGCCTCCGGGAACTCCAGTCCCTCGATGCGCATCAGGAAGTCGTAGAGGTCACCGGAGACGCCGCAGCCGAAGCAGTTGTAGAAGTTGCCCTCGGGGGTGACCGTGAAGGACGGGGTCTTCTCGGTGTGGAAGGGACACAGGCCCTTGAAGGACCGCCCCGCCCGCTTCAGCGTCGTGTACTCCCCCACCACGGCGACGATGTCGGCCTGGGTCCGCAGCGCCTCGATGTCGTCCTTGACGATCCGCCCGGCCACGACCCCACCTCCTCACGCCCCGTCCGACGGCCTGCACCGCGACGCTGCTGTGGACCGTAGCGCCCGAGCGCGACGGTCAGCCGGCCAGGTTGCGGTCGTCCCAGTCGGGGTCGAGCTCGGTCAGGAAGGTCGTGATACGCGCCACCTCGGGTTCCTCACCGATCTCCGCCGCGGCGGCCCGCAGCCGTCCGAGGCAGATCAGGAAGGCCCGGTTGGCCGGCACCGACCATCGCACGTACCCGCGGCCGCCCCACCCTGCGCCGCGCAGGGCGTCGAGACCGCGGTGGTAGCCGACGCGGGCGTAGGCGTACCGCTCGATCGGATCGCGACCGTGCGCCGCGAGCGCGGCCCACGCCGCCACACAGGCCGGGTGATCGGCCACGACGGCAGCGAGCGCGTCCCGTCGCAGGGACGGTGCCGTTGCCCGTGCGCCCGCGAGCGCCGCCTGCACCTCGGGCGGGTCCTCGGGCAGGGTGGTCTCGTGCCGGTCGGCCATGGGTAGGTCGGCCACTGGGGTGCCTCCGGGGTGGCGGTGGGCGCGGTTCCCCGACCAGGTGGCCGCGCGCTGGTGCCGCCATCCGTCGGGGCCGGCGAAGGTAGCCGCACACCGGTCGCTAGCCTCCGCGCGGCAGCCGGACCCCGTGCCGTCCGGCTCCGAACCCGCCGCAGACCCGGGCAGGAGCCCCCGCGACCCAGGAGCGCCGGTGGCCGCACCGATCCGCTACCACGTCGATCTCGCCGATCGGCTGCACCACCTGGTGCAGGTCACGATGACCGTGCCCGTGGAGCTCGCGCCCGGCGCCCGCCTCGTCCTGCCGGTGTGGACGCCGGGCAGCTACGTGGTCCGCGACTACGCCCGCCACGTCCAGACGATCGCCGCTCGCGACGCCCGCGGCGCGGCACTCCCCCTGCACCGCGACGGGACCACGGCGTGGCTGCTGCCCGAGGAGGTCACCGGTGAGGTCACCGTCACCTGGGAGCTCTACGCCAACGACCTCAGCGTCCGGACCAACCACGTCGACGACCACCACGCGCTGCTCATCCCGGCCGCCACCTTCCTCTGCGTGGATGGCGCGGAGGACCACCCCCACGAGGTCCATCTCCCTCCCGTGCCGTCCGACCACCGGGTCTTCTCCCTGCTGCCACCGGGACCCACCGCCGACACCTACCTCGCCAGCGATCGTGACCACCTGATCGACAGCGCCTTCGAGGTGGGTGCGCTGCCCCACGTCGACGTGGAGCTTGCCGGGGTTCCCCACACCTTCGTGTGGTCCGGCCACGGCGGCGCACCCGACCTCCCGCGCATCGCCGCGGACCTCTCGGCCATCTCCGAGGCCTGCCGCGCGGTGTTCGGTGCGCAGCTGCCCACCGACCGGTACACGATCCTGTGCGCCGGCTGGGACAACGGAGGTGGCGGGCTCGAGCACCGCGACGGAGCGGTGCTGCAGGTCCCGATCCACACCTTCCAGGACCCGGACCTCACCGCCAGGTTCCGCTCCCTGCTCACCCACGAGTACCTCCACCTGTGGAACGTGAAGCGGCTGGTACCCGCCGACCTGGTGCGGCCGACCTACGACCGGCCCACCCACTCGGAGTCGCTGTGGGTCGCGGAGGGGTGGACCGCCTACTACGACGAGCTGCTGCCCACCCGCGCCGGGCTGTGGCAGCCACGACGCCTCCTCGACACCCTGCAGTCGACCTGGGCCCGGACCCTGGACACCCCCGGCGTGCACCGGCAGAGCCTGCGGCAGGCCTCCCACGAAGCGTGGATCAAGCACTACGTCCGCGATCACAACGCACCCAACGTCATGACCGACTACTACGGCCACGGCTCCCTGGTCGCCTTCGAGCTGGACCTGCGGCTCAGGGCCGAGGCGCCCGACGGTGACGGCCTCGACACCGTGTTCCGGCTGCTGTGGGAACGACACGGCCTGGATCCCGCTGGCTTCACCGAGGACGACGTGCTCGCCGCGGTCGCCGCCGTCGGTGGGGACGACCTCGCCGCCCTGGTCGACGAGCGCGTCGCTCGGCCCGGACTCCCGGAGCTCGAGGAGGTCGTCGGGGCCGTCGGGCTGCGCTGGCACACCGACGACCGTTCGGCTTCCCCCCACCTCGGCGTCCACCTGCGCGAGAGCGACACCGAGGTGGTGCTGGCCAGCGTGCTGCGCGACGGACCCGCGTGGCGGGCGGGGCTGAGCGGTGAGGACCGGTTGCTCGCCATCGACGGCCGCACCGTCGGCCGTGGGCGGCTGTCGTCGGTCCTCGCGGCCTTCGACCCGGGCCAGGAGGTGGCGGTGACCGTGGCCAGGGGACCCCGGCTGCTGACCCGAGGAGTCACACTCGACCCGCCGCGTCCCGACCGCCGGCTCGTGCGCGCCCAGGCACCGAGCGCCGCCGCCGGACGGGCCTTCGCCCGCTGGTGCGGCGGGGAACTCACAGGGATCGAGCCCTGATGGACGGTCCCGCCGGCGCCGAGCCGCTGTACCTGATCCGCCTCCACCGCGAGGAGCTGTTCCGCCATGACGTCGAGGTGGTGTGGCGGTGGATGTCGGAGACGGACCGGTTCCCGACCTGGTGGCGGTGGCTGCGCGAGTTCGAGGCCGAGGGCGGCGGGCTGGTCGCCGGCGGCATCCTGCGGGGGTTGGTGGTGCCCCCGATCCCCTACCGGTTCCGCGTCGGCATCCACTTCGACGAGGTGCGTCCCGCCGAGCACATCACCGCACGGCTGAGCGGTGACCTCCACGGTCCCGCCGACGTGACGCTGGCCCCCCACGGCACGGGCACCCGGCTCACGATCCGGTGGCACGTGGAGATGCGCAAACCCTCCATGCGCGCCGCCGCGCGCTACGCCAAGGGCCTGATGGTCTGGGGCCACGACCAGGTGATCGAGATCACGGTCAGGCGGTTCCACGAGGTGCTAGACCGGGCGGAGCGCTTGACCAGCCACGACCCCTCGGACCGGACACGCTGAGACCGGACCTCTTCGAGCCGGACGATGGCAGCTCGTCCCACCGGGCCGGATCAGCGCACGCTCACAGCTGGTCGGCGACCTGCGCCCACCGGTCCCGAACCCGACGCAGCCGGGCCTCGAGCCCCTGCCGATCGGCGGCCGCGAGGCTCGGATCGCTGAGCCGTTCCTCCAGCACCCCGACCTCGACGGTGAGCAGCTCCACCTCGGTCCGCAGCACCCGGACCTCCTCCAGGGAGGACAGCGGCCGGTCCCGCAGCGCCTCGTCGAGCAGCTTGCGGGCCCGTTCGTCGGCGAGCAGGGAGCGGTCAGCGCCGGCCTGGGCGAGCAACCCGTCCAGGTCGGGGAGCGCGCGGGTCCGGGGCAGCTGCTCGAGCAGCTCCTGGAGGCGGCTCACGGCGCGGTCCGCGCGCACCCAGTCCGGGACCTCCCGGCCTGGCGTCGGCTGGTCCGCCATGTCACCGCTCCTCGACGTCGGGCAGCGTAGCGAGCCCACCCCCAGGTGCGACGGGGTTCCTGCCGCGGCGCAGCCCGCGGTTGGCCCTCGACCGCCGCGTCTGCCACCCTCACGCCATGGACCGCATCCCAACACCCCGTGAGCTCCAGATCGCCGCACGCGCCTGCGTGCTGCTGGCCTACGCGACCGGCCTCGGCGGTATCGCGGCCGGTACGTGGTTGCTGCGGGGCGGTGACTGGCCGATGGCGATCGTGCTGTGGTTGATCACCTTCGCGGTCGGCGCGGCCCTGATGGGCATCTCGCTGGTGATCCGGGCCCTGTCGGGCCTCGGGGCCCAGCTGACCCGGCTCGAGTCCGACGTGCGTGTCCTCGCCGGGGAGCGTGCTCGGGGCGGCCGCGCACCTGGTGCCAGCGAGCGCGATCCCTGGCTCCGGCACTGAGCCTCGGGCCCTGCGCGCCCGGCCCTCAGGGTCCGGTCGTCGTCGCCACCTCGCCGCCGACCCTCAGGGCGCCGGCACCCGCGCCGCACCGCGGTGCACGGCCGCGAGCAGGCCCCGCAGGAACACCGAGCGCAGCGGTTCGATCGCCCGGAGCGCCGTGCCGAGGGAGGAGCGTTCGAGGTGCTGCAGGAGTCGGGCGACGGCCACGGGACCGGCACCGTCCAGGGTGTCGAGGAGCAGGTCACCGAGCTTGCCCCGCTCGAGCGCCATCGCGATCATGCGGTCCAGCGTGGTGTCGGGGGTGTAGGGCCGCTGCTCCCGCGGGACCATGTCCAGCGCCCCGAACCGGCAGCGGTCCACGCACACCCCGCAGCCCAGGCACCGGTCGGCATCGAGCACCGCCCAGTAGGCGCGGCGACCCTGTCCCTGGCTGTCCTGGCGCTCGATCGCGGCCGCAGGGCAGGCCGGCACGCACCCGTCACGGCAGCCCCGGCACTGGTCGGGGTCGATGCGCGCGACCCAGTTGGAGGACACGATCGCATCGTGGAGGCCGGCATCCCGGATCGCCTGCATCATCCCGCAGCAGCAGCCGCAGCAGTTGCACAGGTACCCGACCCGCTCCTTGACGTTGTCGCCCGTCTGCGCGAGGCCGGCCGCCTTCGCCTCCGCCAGGATCTCCAGACCCTCGTCGTTGCTGATCGGCTCGGCGAGCTCAGCGCGCAGCAACGCCTCGGCGGCACCGTCGAAGGTCAGGCAGGTCCGCACGGGGGCGTCGCACGCCCGGCCGAGCAGCCCGGCGTGGGTCCGGCAGGGACACACCGAGACCGCGACGGTGCGGGCATCAGCCACGATCGCCGTGGCCCGCTCCCAGTCGAGCACCTCGGTCGGTGGGCGGGCCGGCAGCGCCTCCTCGCGGACCAGGGACCGGCCGACCTGGACGCTGCCGGCGAACACGGCGTGGGCGAACCGGTCCTCGTCGTCATCGAAGAGGTACTCGTCGAACAACCGGACGAGCTCCTCGGTCGGTGCGTCGTCACCCACCCGCATGAAGGTGAACTCGAAGAACCCGATCACGACCGGTGCCAGCGCCACCCACCGCCGGCCGCGGTGCTCGAGGTCGAACACCAGGCCGCGCTGCGCCATCCTGGTGAGCTGCGCGTGGAGGTCGTCAGGGTCACGGCCGAGCTCGCGGGCGAGGCGGTCGAGGGCCACGATCGAGGGCAGCCGCGCGGCGAGGGCCGCGTCCTCCTCGCTGAACAGCAGCCGCAGGATGCGCCGCAGCGCCGGGGTGTCGGGGGCCCCGGTCGGCATGCGGTCCAGCCGCTGCTGCAGCTGCGCGTACACCTCGTCGGCGCGGGACTCGACCATCGCAGGGAGCTCTGCCACCGCGTCCTCCTCGGCTGGTGCCTCCTGCCGGGTGACGCTACGGGGGACCCACCGGGAGCAGCAGAGGCGATGGTCACCTCGGAGCGGTCCTCGCCGTCGGCCGTGGTCGGGCGCGCTCGGCCGCGGTCGGTCGCGGTCGGCAGCGGTCGGCAGCGGTCGGCCGCGGTCAGGCGTGCTCGGCTGCCGCCCCAGCGATGCGGCCGGGAGCGGTCACCAGCCACCAGATCCCGATCACCGTCACACCGACGAGGCCGAGGTCGCCGAGGATCGCGGGCGGGGTGAGGATCAGGAACTCGGTGACCCGGACCTGCAGGACGTCACCGACGGCGTCCGCGAGGGCCGGGACGGCGAAGACGAGCAGCACGGCTCCGGCCACGTCCGGCCGCAGCCGTGGGGCCAGCACCAGCAGCACCGCGGCGACCCCGGCAACGGAGACGCTGGCCAGCGCCTCGATGCCGTCGAGACGTTCCAGCTCGGTGCGTGCGAAGGACCGCATCGCACCGGGTGGGGACCGCTCGAGCGTCTGCAACGCGGTCGGGAGCCAGGCGAGCACCGCGAAGGTCACGTAGATCCCGATGGGCCCGCGGGCGGCGACGCGCCAGCCCTCCCGCGGGCGCGACCACGCCGCCAACCCGGCAGCCAGGAGGCCGAGCAGCAGCACGACCGGCTGCCCGAGGAGGGCGACCGCCTCGGTGAGGGTGGCGGCCTCCCACCCAGCCTCGCCCAGGGCCCGGGACAGCGCCGGGAGGCCGGCGGGCAGCTCCAGGGCAGCCGCAGCCACCAGGACCCCGGTACCGAGGTGGGCCCGCCCGGCCAGCAACAGGACACCGCCCACGAGCCAAGGCAGGGGCGCCAGCACGAGCCACACCCACCGGAACCCGGTGACCGTGGGATCGGGGCCGAGGACGTCCAGGGCGAGCTGGAGCTGCTGCTCCACCACGGCCAGGACCAGCAGCTGGGTGGCCGCGGTGGCGAGCGCGAGGAACGCGGCGGTTCGACGGATCGTGCACCTCCGGGTCGGCGTCACGGGGCGCGGCACCGCCCGTGCGATCGACGGCCCCGGCCGACGCTGGCTCAGCAGACGGGGAGCCGTTCGGCGAGGTAGGACTCGAGGGCGGCGATGGGGACCCGGTCCTGCTGCATGGTGTCGCGATCGCGCACGGTGACCGCCCGATCGTCGAGGGTGTCGAAGTCGACGGTGACGCAGTAGGGCGTGCCGATCTCGTCCTGCCGGCGGTAGCGCCGACCGATCGACTGGGTCTCGTCGTACTCGCTCATCCACCGGACCTTGACCAGGTCGAACACCTCGCGGGCGGTCGGGGTCAGGCTCTCCTTCTTCGACAGCGGCAGCACGGCGACCTTGTAGGGCGCGAGCCGCTTGTCGAGCTTGAGCACGACCCGTTCCTGCAGCTCGCCCTTGGCATCGGGTGCCGACTCGACGCGGTAGGCGTCGAACAGGAAGGCGAGCGTGGCCCGGGTCGCCCCGGCGGCCGGCTCGATCACGTAGGGGTGGTAGCGGCGGTCGTTGGGCTGGTCGTAGTAGGTCAGGTCCTGCCCCGAGGCCTCCTGGTGGGCCTTGAGGTCGAAGTCGGTGCGGTTGGCCAGCCCCTCGAGCTCCGACCAGCCCATCGACTCGTCGGGGAAGTAGTAGTCGATGTCGACGGTGCGCTTGGCGTAGTGGGACAGCTCCGCCTCGCCGTGCTCGCGGATGCGCAGGTTCTCGGGCCGGATCCCGAGGTCGACGTACCAGCGCAGGCGCTCGTCGATCCAGTACTGGTGCCACTGTTCGTCGGTACCCGGCTCGACGAAGTACTCCATCTCCATCTGCTCGAACTCCCGGGTCCGGAACACGAAGTTGCCCGGGGTGATCTCGTTGCGGAAGGACTTGCCCATCTGGGCGATGCCGAAGGGCGGCTTCCTGCGGGTCGTGCGCTGGATCGTCGCGAAATCGACGAACATGCCCTGCGCGGTCTCCGGACGCAACCAGACCGTCGAACCGGCGGTCTCCACCGGCCCCATGTTGGTCTTGAACATCAGGTTGAAACTGCGGGGATCACCCAGGGTGTCGGCCTTGCAGGACGGGCAGATGAGGTCGCCTTCGGCATCCTCCGCGCCGAGCTGCTCCTCGCGCAGATGATCCTCCCTGAAACGCTGGTGGCACTTGGCGCACTCGACCAGGGGGTCGGCGAAGTTGGCGAGGTGGCCGGAAGCCTGCCACACCTCGGTGGGCCCGAGGATCGCCTGCTCCATGCCGACGATCTCGTCGCGCAGCTGCACCATCGACCGCCACCACTGACGCTTGACGTTCTCCTTGAGCTCCACACCGAGCGGCCCGTAGTCCCAGGTCGAGCGCACCCCGCCGTAGATCTCTGCGGTCGGGAAGATGATGCCCCGGGCCTTGCACAGCTCGACGATCGTCTTCAGCTCGACGGTGACGCTCGGATCGGGCAGGGGTTGCTCGTTGGTGGTCGGGAGATGCTCGCTCACGGTGGACTCGTTGTTCGACGTCGGACCCCGCCACTGGCGGTGGGGGGCGGAGATGGTGGGTCA
>SLQK01000191.1 GCA_007131525.1 Nitriliruptoraceae bacterium
ACCGTGGCGGACAGCGACGCGATCTGGACCGAGGCGGGGAGCTGGACGATGACCTCCTCCCACACCGCGCCGCGGCTGCGGTCGGCGAGGTAGTGGACCTCGTCGAGCACGACGTGCCGCAGCCCCGTGAGGGTGCGGGACGCCTCGTAGATCATGTTGCGCAGGACCTCGGTGGTCATCACCACCACCGGGGCGTTGCCGTTGATCGAACGATCCCCGGTGAGGAGGCCGACCTGATCGTGCCGGTAGCGCGTCAGCAGGTCCCGGTACTTCTGGTTGGACAGCGCCTTGATGGGGGTGGTGTAGAAGGCCTTGCCTCCCCGCGTGACGGCGTCGTAGCAGGCGAACTCCCCGACCACGGTCTTGCCGGCGCCGGTCGGGGCGGCGACCAGCACCGAGCGCCCCCGCACCAGCGCGTCGATCGCCTGCTGCTGGAAGGGGTCCAGGGGGAAGCCGACCTGGGCCACGAAGCGGTCCACGTGGGCCTGGAGGTCCTCGCGCTGCTCCACGGTGCCTCGGTCGCGGTCGGGGTCGGACGCGGTCGGTACCGCGCGCAGCCTACGGTCTCTGCCGGCGCTGACCCCGCCACGGCAACCGGCGCACGATCGCGGTCAGCGCCGACGCCCGTCCTCGAAGCTGCGGAGTGGCGGGAGGGGGGCGACGTCGGTCCGGGTGCCCGCCAGGTCGCTGAGCGAGGCCCGGGCGCGCGCCGTCAGCTGCTCGGAGCGGGTCCTGAGCCGTCCGACCTCGGTGGTCAGGTCCCGACGCAGCAGCTCATCGTCCACGGTCGCGGCATGCCCGAGCACCTCGACGGCGTCCCGCGACAGGGTGATCGCGTGGATGAACTCGCGCTGGACCGGGCGGGCTGAGGGCGGGACGTCCGCTGCCGCGAGCCGGACCAGGGCCGTGTCGTAGGCCCCGAGCCAGCCGTCGAGGTGCGCCTCGACGAGCTCCGGATCGGCGTCGCGGCGCAGGGCGATCAGCGCCTCGCTGACCGCCACCCGCCCCTCGGTCGAGGAGGTCCAGATCCCGTCGGCGGCGAGGGCGACGGGGAGGACGTCGGCCTCGACGGCACGGTGCGCGTCCACCTCGACACCGGGCGCGGTGATCCGACCGAGCGTGCCGCCGACGAGCAGCGAGAGTGCCATCACGAGCGCGAGGGTCCCGAGATGCAGCCGTCGCGCGGCGAGTCGGGCCCGCACGGTCAGCGGTGGGCGTGCCGGCGGGCTGGCCGGCTGCCTGGGCTGGGGCGACTCGCTCACGGGGCGCGCCGTCTCCGCCGCCGCTCGATCACCCTGGCGGTCACGATCGACAGCTCGTAGAAGGCGATCATCGGTCCCGAGACGATCAGCAGCGTGACGGGGTCGGTGGTGGGGGTCACCAGGGCAGCGAGCGTGACCAGCGCGACGATGGCATAGGGCCTGGCGGTCTTGAGGCTCGATGAGCTCAGCACCCCGACCAGCACCAGGGCCACCAGCACCAGCGGCAGCTCGAACACGATCGCGAAGGCGAGGCACATGCGGATGAAGAAGGACAGGTACTCGCTCGCCGACAGCAGCGCCTCGATCCGCGGCCCGCCCAGGGCCAGCAGCACCCGCAGCGCCTGGGGGATGATCAGGTAGGCGGCCACGATGCCGAGGGCGAGCATCACCTGGCTGAGGATCACGAAGGGCAGGGCGAAGCGCCGCTCCCGGGTGGTCAACCCGGGGGTGATGAACCGCCACAGCTGGTAGAAGATGACCGGCCCACCGAGGAACAGCCCCACCAGCAGCGAGGCCCGGATCCGCACCGAGAAGGGCTCCAGCGGGCGCAGCGCGATCAGGTTGCAGTTCGGCAGGGAGGTCTCGAACACCTGGCAGTAGGGCGCGATGAGCACGTCCAGCAGGTAGGGGAAGACCGCGTAGCCGATCGAGGTACCGATCACCAGCGCGATGATCGCGCGCAGCAGCCGCGTCCGCAGCTCACGGAGGTGCTCGATGAGCGGCATCTCCCCCGCGGGTCGCGGAGTGCCCTCCTCCTCGGCGCTCAAGCGGCCGTCAACGCCCGGCGTCGGTGTCCGGGTCGGAGGACCGGTCCGCGGGCTCCTCGGAGGCCTCGCCCTCGGCGTCGTCCTCCTCGAGGGCGTCCTTGGTCGCCTTGCGGAACTCCTTCATGGAGGTCCCGATCGAGCTGGCGAGGTCGGGGAGCCGCTTCGCACCGAACAGCAGCATGACGATGATGAGGATGATGACGAGTTCGGTCGGTCCCAGCCTCACGCTCGTGCTCCTCGTTGGTGTCACCGACCATGCTACCAACGGTTCAGCGCTGGTCCCGATGGATCCTGAGCTGCTCCAGGCTGGCGCCGAGGCGGTCGAGCTCGCGCCGGGTGACCAGCTGCTCCTGTCCGATCTCGGCCGAGACGGCCGTGAGCCGCTCGGTGGCGGCGGTGGCCTCCTGCAGCGCTCTGGCGACCCGCTGGCTCACGATGGCGCCCAGCGCGGCGATGGTCAGGACCGTCAGGAGCGCACCGACGACGATGGCGATGAGGGCGAGGTTGCTCACGGAACGGGTCCTGGTCGGGTCGCCGGGGCAGCGTAGCGACCCGGCACCGGCGACCCGGCTCACACGGGGGTGTCGCGTACCAGCTCGGCGAACCAGCCCGGCTGCGCGAGCAGCAGGTGGAGGTCCAGGAGATCGTCGGGGGTCAGGGGCGGTCCGGCGGCGGGGAACTCGGGGTGGGGTGGGAGCTCGGGCGGGGTCTCGGCGACCGGCACCCCACCGGTGGTCAACAGCTGCGCGATCCGCTCGTCCGCTGGCTTGGCGACCTGGTCCGCGCACGAGGGGCAGCGGAACCGGTACTCGCTGAGGTCGCTGATCAGCCCGTCAGGCGCCCGCACCACGTGGAGTACGACCTCGTCTGGTCGCAGATCGACCTCGCCACAGGTGGGGCAGCTGGCGCGGATGCGGGTCATCGCGCGTCCTCCTCGGATGGGGTTGCCATCCAGGTGTCGGCGCGGCCTGTGGCGGTCTGAAGCACGAGATCCATCGACCCCGTGCACGCCCCCTCCTGGGGGTCAGCTCGGGCCGGCAGCCCGCCGCAGCGCCTGCTCGGCCCGCTGTCTGACCAACGTCCTGAGCTCGTCGGGGGCCTCCACCACGGCCTCACCACCGGCCATCAGGACCAGCTGCGCGACGAACCCGAGCGCGTCGGTGCGCAGGTGCAGGGTCGCTCCACCGTCGGGTCGCTCCACGACCTCGTCGGCGGTGACGGCGTCCTGGACCCACCGACCACGAGGGCGCAGGGTCAGCACCACGGCGGGGTCATCGGGACCGGGGACGTAGCGTGGAGGGTCGAGGTGGGTCGGTGCCGGCACCGTGGCTGCGGCGTCGCTGACGCGGGCCTCGGCGACGCGGTCCAGCCGGAACACCCGGCGCTCGCCCACCCCGTGGTCGTGACCCTGCAGGTACCAGGTGCCGTCGAGCACGTGCAGCGCCCACGGGTCGACGACCCTGCGCGCCGGGGCGGCGTCCGCCCGACCCTGGTAGTCGAGCTCCACCTGCCGGTGCTCGCGCACCGCCCGCCTGAGCAGCGGCAGGATGCGCACCTCGTCGGGTTCCAGGACGTCGGCGGAGCGCTCCGGGATCCCCAGTGCGGCCCGGATGCGGTCGACCGCGCTGCGCAGCGCCGGCAGCTCCTCCCCCAGCGCCTCGGCGACGGCGTCGACGGTGACCACCAACCGGAGGGCCTCGCGGGGGGTGGGTCGCAGTGGCCGCTTCAGTTCGTCGGCCATCCGCAGCACGACGCGGTCCCCGACGATACTGACCTCGAACAGGTCCCCACCGCCGAGCCCCGGCAGCCCACAGAAGTCGAGGTGGCCGAGATCGGTCCGCACCTGCGACGCCGACACCCCGAACGCCCCGGCGATCTCGCTCAGGCTCGCACCGGGCCGCTCCAGCAGCCACGGCACCATGGTCAACATGCGCGCGACGTCGGCGGCCGCGCTCACCCCTCCACCTCCGGCCGCGCCGGCTGCGGCGCAGGCCCGCCACCGTGGGCGGCCAGGACGGCCTCGAGCCCGCGCAGCACGGCCGCACGCAGCTGCGCCGGCCCGAGCACCTCCACCGAGGCGCCGAGCCCGAGCACCCAGGCACGGTCGCGGACCGGGTGCAGCTCGTCCAGGGTCAGCACGGGCCAGCCGTCGTGGGTCCGGCCGGTGTCACGACCGCCCCGGACCTCCACCGTCCACCGGGCCTCCGGTGCGACGGCCAGGGTCACCTCCACACCCGGGAGCGCCGGTCCCGACACGGCGGCGGCGACATCGAGGTCGTCGGGTGGTTCGAACGCGGCGGGCGCACCCACCGGGACCGGCCCGTCGGTGATCCGATCGAGACGGAAGGCCCGGAGCGCGTCGCGGGTGTGGTCGCGGCCCACCAGGTACCAGGCGGCTCGTCGCTGCACCACGCCGTAGGGGTCGACCGTGCGGGTCGCGACGGTGCCGTCGGCGGCGCGGTAGGTGAAGGTGACGGTGGTCCGCTCCACGACGGCGTCGGCGACGGCATCGATCGGGTCGGGTGACACCTCGACGCGGGTGTCGCCCGGCAGGTCGATCGGGACCGGGTCGGGGGCACGGGCCGCGAGCTTGGCCAGCGCCAGGGGGGTGTCCTCCGCGCCGGTCAGCCGCACCGCCAGGGCCAGCGCCGCCACCTCCTCGGCCGTGAGCTCGACGTCGGGCAGCTCGTAGGTGCGCCGTCGGATCGTGTAGCCGAGCTCGTCGCTGTAGGGCAGCGTGACGGTCTCGATCGGGACCCCGAGGCGCCGCAGCTCGTCCTTGTCGCGCTCGAACATCCGGCGGCTGCTGTCGGCCGAACCCTCGGTGTAGTAGCGGGTGCGCCGCCGCAGATCCTCCAGGCTCATCGCGCCCGGCGACTCGAGCAGGGCGATCGTGAGGTTCACCAGGCGTTCGGCCTTCTGCGCCACCGGTGCTCCTGGGACGGGGGACGTTGCCGGAGGAGTCTAGGGTCCCGGCGCAGCGCCGCGGCCGGCCACCTAGCGTCATCTGAGGATCCCCCGTTGTCAGGAGCGAGCCGTGGACGTGCCCGAACGTGGTGGACCGACCGAGCGCGGCCCACGGGACCCCGCCGGACCCGTCGACCCGGTGGCGCTGCGGGAAGCCGTCGGCCAGGTGGTCCCCGAGGGGTTCCACCACGACGTCGTCCAGACCCCGGTGGTGGTGGACCACCCCGTCGAGCGGGTGTGGGCCTGGCTCGACGACCCGGCGACCTTCGTCGACGGCCAGGTGTGGCCCTTCGTCGTGGAGTTCCACCACCCGCCCGGCACCCTGGCCTTCCGCCCCGGGGTGCGCAACGACCACCACGGCCCGCTGCTGCACCTCCCCGCGGTCGTGGGCGCCGTCCGGCCACCGGCGCACCGGGAGCTGCTGTACCTCTACGGCGCCTTCGTCCTCAGCCCGCGGCTGCTGCGTCCGGCACGGCTCCTGTTCGACCTGCACACCAGCCCCGACGGTCAGCGGACCCGGATCACGGTCACCACCGAAGCCGCGGTGCGTGCCCCGGCACTGTGGGCGTGGCGGGTGGGCAACCGGTGGTTCTGGCGACGGTTCGGTCGCTGGTGCGACGCAGCCCTGACCGCCCGTGCCGGGCAGGGCGCGTGACCGTCACATCGACGCGATCAGCCGGTCCACCCGCTCGTCCTGGGCCCGGAAGGGGTCCTTGCACAGCACCGTGCGCTGGGCCTGGTCGTTGAGCTTGAGGTGCACCCAGTCCACGGTGTAGTCCCGCCGGTGCGCCTTGGCCTCCCGCACGAACCGGCCCCTGAGCGCGGCGCGGGTGGTGGAGGGTGGCTCGGTCCGGGCCCGCTCCACCTCGGTGTCGTCGAGCACCTGTTCGACCCGGCCCTGGCGGGCCAGCAGGTGGTACAGGCCGCGGTCGCGCAGCACGTCGTGGTAGGCGAGGTCGAGCATGGCGACGCGGGGATCGGTGAGCGCCAGGTCGTGCTTGGCCCGGTAGGCCTCGATCAGCTGGTGCTTGGCGACCCAGTCCAGCTGCCGTCCGAGCGACATCGGGTCGCTGACCAGCCGCTCCAGCACGTCCCGCCACGCCGCGACCACGCGGCGGTCCTCGTCGGTGCTGTCCGGGTCGGCGGTGACGAACCGCTCGACGCGCTCGAGGTAGGCCTGCTGGATGTCGAGGGCGCTGAGCTCCCGGCCGTTGGCCAGCCGCAGCCGACGGGTCCCGGTCACGTCGTGGCTGATGTCGCGGATCGAGCGGATGGGGTTGTCCAGGGCCATCTCCCGGAGCACCGCCTGCTGCTCCAGCATCCGGAGCACCAGGTCGCAGGTCGCCACCTTCAGCCAGGTCGTGTACTCGCTCATGTTGGAGTCGCCGACGATCACGTGGAGCCGGCGGAAGCGCTCGGCGTCGGCGTGGGGCTCGTCGCGGGTGTTGATGATCGGGCGGGACCGGGTCGTCGCCGAGGACACCGACTCCCAGATGTGCTCGGCCCGTTGGGCCAGCGCGAAGATCGTGCCCCGGGGGGTCTGCAGCACCTTGCCGGCGCCGGCGAAGACCTGGCGGGTGATCAGGAAGGGGATCAGCGCCTCGGCCAGCCGCTGGAACTCCCCCACCCGGGCGACCAGGTAGTTCTCGTGACAGCCGTAGGAGTTGCCGGCGGAGTCGGTGTTGTTCTTGAACAGCGAGATCCGCCCGTCGATCCCCTCCTCCGCCAGGCGCCGCTCGGCCGCCCGGACCAGCGCCTCGACGATGCGCTCACCGGCCCGGTCGTGGGTGGTGACCTGCACGGGCGAGTCGCACTCGGGGGTGGCGTACTCGGGGTGGGAGCCGACGTCGAGGTAGAGGCGGGCGCCGTTCTCCAGGAAGACGTTCGAGGAGCGTCCCCACGACACCACCCGGCGGAACAGGTAGCGGGCCACCTCGTCGGGGCTGAGTCGACGCTGGCCATCGACGGTGCAGGTGACCCCGTACTCGGTCTCGATGCCGAAGATGCGCCGTCTCACGCCGTGAGCACCGCCGCGAGCTCCTCGCCCTCCAACCGGAAGAAGCGCCGCCGAGGTCGCCGGGCGTCCAGGCCGGACACCTCGAGCACCTCGGCGCTGAGCGTGCGGCCGGCCACGGCGGACAGCGCCCCGACCGCGACCCGCACCGCCTGGTCCCGGTCCATGCCCTCCTCGAACCGCCCCTCGAGCTCGGTCCTGAGCGGTTCGGTCTCCCCACCGATCGCCACGAAGTGGTGCTCGTCGACGATGGAGCCGTCGTAGAGGATGTGGAACAGCTCCAGGCCGCTGTCGACGGCGGCCTCGTCGGCGCCGTCGGCGGCCGGGGTGCGGTCACCGTCGACCTGGGCGATCAGCAGCTCCACCTCGAAGGGCTTGGTCTCGCCCATGAAGCTGGCGCCGAGCGCCTGGGAGTAGGCGTTGGCCAACGGCTTGGCGGTGACGTCCTCGCGGGCGTACTGGTAGCCCTTGACGTCGGCCAGGCGGATCCCCGCCACGCGCAGCGCCTCGAACTCGTTGTAGCGGCCGACGGCGGCGAAGGCGATGGAGTCGTAGATCTCCGAGGTCTTGTGCAGGGAGGCCGACGGGTTCTCCCCGGCGAACACGACCCCGTGGGCGAAGGCGACGGCGACCAGCGCGCGGCCCCGTGCGATGCCTTTGCGGGCGTACTCCGCCCGGTCCTTCATCAGCTGTTCGGGGGCGACGTAGAAGTTGGCGGCCACGCGGTGCTCCTCGGCGGGTGTGGTGCGGGGTGCGGTGTGTGGGGGCGGCCTGCGGGTCAGCGCCGGCGGTGGGCCAGCACGGTCTCGACGTGGCCCGCCACCTCGTCGTCGTCGAGCTCGCGGTAGCCGTCGGCGTCGATCACCGCGACGATCGGGAAGATCCGGCGGATCAGGTCCGGTCCGCCCGTGGCGCTGTCCTCCTCGGCGGCATCGGCCAGGGCCTCCAGGGCGGTGTGGACGGCGGCGTCGAGGTCGGCGTCGGCGTCCACGAGCCGCTTGAGGGTCGCTCGCGCCGCCAGGGAGCCCGATCCCGTGGCGGCCTGGGCGGTGGCGACATAGCGCCCACCCACGGGGTCGTACTCGAAGATCCGCGGGGTGTGGGTGCGGGGGTCCACCCCGGCGAACAGGGGCACCACCACCAGGCCCTGCATCGCCATGGGCAGGTGGGCGCGCAGCAGGCCGGCGAGCTTGTTGGACTTGCCCTCCAGCGACAGGGGCTCGCCCTCGACCTTCTCGTAGTGCTCGAGCTCCGTGGCGAACACCTTGGCGAGCTCCATCGCGGGCCCGGCCACCCCGGAGATCGCTACCGCCGAGGTGTCATCGGCGGGGAACACCTTGCGCATGTCCCCCCGGGAGATCTGGTTGCCGGCCGTGGCCCGGCGGTCACCGGCCACGACGACGCCGTCGCGGGCGATCACCGCCAGCACCGTGGTGCCGTCGACCAGTCGGTGGCGCAGCTCCTCGGGCAGCTCGCGTCCTCCGGCCAGCGCCTCGGGTGCCAGCTGGCGCAGGACGTGGGAGAAGGACGCGGGCTGCAGGTCGAAGGGGGTGGGCAGCGCCGAGGGCAGGGCGTCGTCCGGGATGCGCACGCAGGACCTCCGGTGGGGCGGCCGAGCGTAACCCGCACGGGCTGGGACCGGCGCCACCACCCGGTGCCCTCCGGCGTACGACCCGGCGGTCGCCCCGCGGGACGCGCGGTGCGTTCAGCCGTCGTGGGCTTCGATGGGCACGGAGAGCACCGGCCGGGTGGTCCGACGCAGCACCTCGCGCGCCACACCACCGAGCACGGCCTCGGTGACCCGCGAGCGGGGTCGCCACCCGAGCACGATGAGTTGCGCGTCGACCTCCTCGGCCACATCCAGGATGGTGTCCGCCGCCTGGGTCTTGAGGCCGTGGCGCAGGTCGGTGAAGACCTCCACCCCGCTGGCGCGCAGCTTCTCGGCCAGTTCGTCGAGGGCCTCCTGGAGATCGACGCCCTCGTGGGTGTCGCGTTCGACCTGCTGGAAGGAGTCACCCGGCTCGTGGATGTGGACCCACAGCAGGTGGAGGGGCACCCCCCGGGCGCGGGCGGCGACCGCCCCCTCGATCACCGCCCCCTCGCTCTCCTTCGATGCGTTGTAGCCGACCAGGATCCGCACTTGGCTCACCTCTGTTCGTCGTCGTCCGCACGTGTGCTGTCGCTGTCGCCGCGCTGCGTCGTCTCGGCGGTTGGTTCCTCACCGGCGCGTTGGTCGCCACCGTCGGCCGTGCCGGCTGCCCCCGCCGCTGCAGCCTCCTGCTCCCGCCGTCGGCCGATGTCGCCCGTGACCCGCTGCCACAGGTAGATCGCGATGAAGGTGATCAGGCCGGCGGCGTCGAGCAGCGGGTCGGCGCTCAGCAGCGACAGCCCCGAGGCGAGCAGCACGGCACGGATCAGCCAGTTGATGCGACGATCGATATAGCCCACCACCGCCAGTCCCACGGCGGTGATACCGATCAGGGCACTGATCGCCGCCAGGACGCCCTGGGCGATCGTGGCCTCCTCCAGCAGCAGCTGGGGCGAGAGCACGAACATGTAGGGCAGGAGGAAGCCACCGATGGCGATCTTCACCGACTGCACGCCGGTCTTCAGGGGGTTCGACTGGGCGATCCCCGAGGCCGCGTAGGAGGCCAGGCACACCGGCGGGGTGATGTCGGCCATGATGCCGAAGTAGTACACGAACATGTGGGCCGCGATCACCGGCACGGCGTCGAAGAACAGCAGCGCCGGCGCCACCAGGGTCGCCGTGATCACGTAGTTCGCCGTGGTGGGCAGGCCGATGCCCAGCACCAGGCAGGCGATCATGGAGAAGAACATCGTCAGGATCAGGGTCTGACCGGCCAGGGACAGCAGCCCGCTGACCAGCTGCAGGCCGACCCCGGTGAGGGTGATCACCCCCGCGACCATCCCGGCGGCGGCACAGGCGACGATGATCGGCAGGGCGATGCGCGCCGCGTCGACCAGGGCGTCGAGCAGGCCGAGGAAGCTGAGCCGGTCCTCCATGTCCTTCCAGCGGCCGAAGACCGCGGAGATCAGCTGCACCACGATGTTGATGATCACCACGGCGAACACCGCGTAGAGCGCGGAGCGGATCGCCGAGCGTCCCTGGGCCAGGAGGAAGAAGATGACCCCGATGGGGATCAGCAGGTAGCCCTTGGTGAGCATCAGCTGCCGCGGCTGGGGCAGCTTGTGCTTGGGCAGCCCCATGATGCCCAGCCGCTTGGACTCGAAGTGGATCACGATGAACTGGGCGGTGAAGAACAGGATCGCGGGGATCGCCGCCGCCCGGATGATGGTGGAGTAGGGCAGGCCCGTGAGCTCGATCATGATGAAGGCCGCGGCACCCATGATCGGGGGCGCCAGCTGCCCGCCGGTGGAGGACGCCGCTTCCACCGCACCGGCGAACTCCCCCTTGTAGCCGGACTTCTTCATCATCGGGATCGTGAAGGCGCCGTTGGAGACGGTGTTGGCCACCGAGCTGCCCGTGATCGTCCCGGAGAAGGCGGAGGTCAGCACACCCACCTTCGCGGTGCCGCCGGTCATCCAGCCCGTCAGCCCGAAGGCGAGCTGGGTGAAGAAGCGCTCCATGCCCGTGCGCTGCAGCAGGGCGGCGAAGATCATGAAGATGTAGATGAAGGTGGAGGACACCTGGATGGGCGTGCCGAACACCGCCTCGGTCCCCAGGAACATGGTCGCCACGATGCGGCGCACGGAGAAGCCGGCGTGGGCCAGGAAGCCGGGCATCGACTGGCCGAAGTAGGCGAACAGCAGGGCGGCGGTGGCCACCACGGTCAGGGGCGTGCCGATCACCCGCTGGGTGGCCACCAGCACCAGCAGCACGCCCACCGCGGCCAGCCCGATCGTGAAGTCGGTCTCCGCGCCGACCGCCCGCCCGATCACGTTCCAGTTGTTGAAGATGTAGCCGCCGCCACCCAGTGCGAGGGCGGCCAGGACCACGTCGCCCAGGGGGATGCCGCCGAGCTTCAGCGGCAGGTGGCGGGAGACGAACACCGCCAGCAGCACGATCGCCCCGCCGAAGATGACGAACCACTCCGCGGTCTCCCGCGCGTACATCAGTGCCAGCACGCCGGCTGCCAACCCCATCAACGCCCAGCTGCGGGCCAGGTCACGCCCCTCGAGGTCCTGTCTGCCGGGGTAGAGCAGGAACACCAACGCCAACCCCATCCCGAGGTGGAAGGAGCGCTGCTGCAACCCCGGGAGCACGCCGTACATGGCGGTGTAGAGGTGGAAGAGGCTGAGGATCAGCGCGGCCCCGAAGACGATGTA
>SLQK01000185.1 GCA_007131525.1 Nitriliruptoraceae bacterium
CGGACGCAGGCAGCCCGACGACCGTCAGCGAGACAGGGCGGGAGCAGCGACGCCCGCCGGTGTCCCCGGCGGGCGTCGATCCGATCAGCTGGTGCGGGCGCGGGTTCGGCCGTCAGCTCTTGTGGGAGGAGACGACCACCTCGAAGCTCCACAGCTCGCCACCCGTGGCGGCCGGGCCGCCGCGGCTGTACGCGCCGGGGTGCCCCTCGTCGGGACCGCTCGGGGCAGCGCCCGGTGCGCTGGCCGCACCGGGGTGGCCAACGTCGGGTCCGCTCCCGGCGGCCGCCGCTGCACTGGCTGCACCGGGGTGCCCCTCGGCTGGCCCACTGGGGGCGGCCTCCGAGGCGCTCTCAGCCCCCACGTGCCCCACGGTCGGGTCGTTGACGGAGTTGTCACGGGCCCCAGCGTGGCTCTGCCGGAACGCCTCGGAGTTGATCCAGGCGTCGTAGGCGGCGGCGTCGCTCCAGCGGGTGACCACGAGGTAGTGACCACCACCGTCCGTGGGCCGCAGCAACTCGAAGGACTCGAAGCCGTCCACCGTGTCGACGTCACCCTTGCGCGCAGCGAACCGCTCCTCGATGGCAGCGCCTCTGCCGGCCGGGACCTCGAGCACGTTGATCTTCACGACAGTCATGGGTACCTCCCTCTGACACGCCGAGCTGGCGTGTCCTTGCTCACCCACCATAGCCGCGCGCGGCCTGCGCGCACAGCGATCGGGTGGTCGTTCGTCGGGGGGTGCGCTCCTCGGGGCGCGTGTGCGCCCACCATGGCGCGGCAGCCGCTCATGCGCCGGGCCGCGCGGTCACCACCAGCCGGTTCCCGGCGCACCCTTGAACGGACCCACCACGCGCGAGGTGATCCACCCGCCGTAGAACCCACCCTGGCTGGCACGGACCACCTCGTCGTCGACCAGACAGCGGTCCACCCGGTCGGGGTAGAAGGTGACGTGGTCGGTCAGAGCTGCGAAGGCCGAGGTCGGCTGCGGGTAGTACCAGCCGGCCAGCTCCGACCGGTGGTCGCCGACCACCAGGTCGACGTAGCCGGCCTGGCCCTTGAACTCGCAGAAGGTCCGGTGGGGGTTGGGGACCAGCAGCTCCCGGTCCACGTCGGCCAGCGGCAGGTAGTAGGACGGCGGGTGGGAGGTCTCCAGGACACGGATCGCCCGCCGGGTGTCGGCGATGACGCGCCCGGCGAACTCCACGACGACGTGCTCGTCGCTGGGGTCGAGCGCCGGCGGGCGGGGGTAGGACCAGACGGACTCCTGGCCCGGACCGACGGGATCGGGGGTGGGTCGTGGACGCATGGGTGACCTCGGGGACGGCGAGGTGGTCGGGTGCGGTCCGCTGGCGTCGTCGCGCCAGGCGGCCCGCGGGGTTCGGAGCCCCGGCGCCGGCTGGCCGGGGGTGCTGGCGGGCGCCGTCTACCCTCGGCTCCCCTCCCCCACGAGCGACGGAGACGGACCAGGTGGCCAGCAACGACGACCGCAGGGAGCTGCAACGCAGGTTCAGCGGCCTGACCTCCCAGCAGCGTCGGGCCGTCATCAAGGCGGTCAACCGGGGCCGCGCCGTGGAGACCCGCAAGCACGCACCGCTCGCGGTCCACCTCGCGAACCGGCAGATGCGGTTCTGGAAGTGGTCCTGGGTGATCGGCCCCGCGATCGGGCTGCTCCAGATCGGCCAGCTCGGACCGGCGGCCGCGGTGCTCAACGCCCTGCTGGCCACCGCGCTGCTCGGCTCGATGTCCGCGTTCTTCTACCTCCGGGCCCAGCGCTCGGCGCAGGCCAACCTCGCGCTGATGGGTGGCAAGCGCCCCGGCCCCGGCTTCGACCGCCCGGTCCCGCGACGAGCCGGCCGGGGTGGGCGTCGTGGTGAGGACGGCGACACGGGCGGCGGGCGGCGCCAGGACGCCGGGACGGACGGCGCGGCCGGCACCAAGCGTCGGTGGTGGGGGGGACGCGATACGCGTCCGACCGCCTCCTCGTCCTCGGGGGGCTCGTCGTCCGCGGGGGGCTCCGGTCACCTGCCGAGCCGCCCGGGCCAACCGGGTGGGACGGACGGGAAGGGCGGGAAGGGCGGCCCTGGCGGCACCCCCGGCCGCGACGACGCCGCCTCGCCGGGCTCGACGTCGCAGCAGCGCCAGCAGCCGGACCTGCCGCCTGACCGGCGGCCCTACCAACCTCGGGGCAAGAAGCGCCGAGGCCGGTGAGCACAGCCACCGGCGACGACGGGGCTGCCCAGGGCTGCTGGCCGCGGACCGGCCGCGGCCCGGCGGCAGACCGGCCGCAGACTGGCCGCAGACTGGCCGTTGCCCGCTCGCTGCCCGGTCGCTGCCCGGCCGTCAGTCGGCGGCGCAGGTCGCGAGCGTGGCCCGCGCGACGTCGGCGACCCGCTCGGGTGTGAACCCGAACTCGGCGAACAGCCGCCCCGCGGGCGCCGACGCGCCGAAGCGGTCCAGGCCCACCACGGCACCGACCGGGCCGACCACGCGCTCCCAGCCGGTGGTCACCCCGGCCTCCACCGCGACCTTCGCCCGCACCGCCGGCGGCAGGACCTCATCGCGGTAGCTGGCGTCCTGTGCCAGGAACAGCTCGACCGAGGGCATCGACACCACCCGCACCGATCGCCCGCCGGCGGCCAGCAGCGCCGCCGCGTCGCGGCACACCGCGACCTCCGATCCGCTGCCGATGAGCACGATGTCCGGGTCGGCCACCACCTCGGCGTCGGCCCCGGCGTCACCCCCGGCTGCCACCTCGACCTCGCGCCCGGCGTCGCCTCCGGCGGGCACGTCCGCGACGATGTAGCCGCCGCGCGCGATGTCCGGCGCGGCACGGGGGCCGAGATCGGGGAGCTTCTGACGGCTCAGTGCCAGCAGCGTCGGGTGATCGGCCTC
>SLQK01000146.1 GCA_007131525.1 Nitriliruptoraceae bacterium
GCGCTGCCCGTCCCCAGCACCCTAGCCAGCGTCACCGACGACGAGGAGCATGACGGTCGGACCGCCACCACCCAGCGCCGCCGCTGCCCCGGACCGGTCCGATGATCGTGCGGGGGGCGCCACGCCCATGCCCTTCACCGGGCAGCTGCTGCCGCTGCGGCGGCTGACCGTCGCGGATGTCCTGGATGGCGCCTTCCGGGCCTTCCGGGCCGTGGTCGCACCGGCCGCGGTGATCGTGCTGATCATCATCGGGCCGCTGCAGCTCGCGACCAACCTGGTGCTGTCCCGGGTGGCACCCGGCGTGGTCGGTGGCGGTCTGAGCGCGATCATCGACCTCGACGTGTTCGCCGCCGCGCCCGCCGACAACGCGCTCGTGCTCACGAACCTGGTCAGCGGGCTGCTCGGCTACCTGCTGTCGCTGGTCGCCTCGGCCGGTGTGGTTGCGCTGCTGCTGGCCGTTGACCGGGGCGAGCAGCGGCAGGTCACCGGCCCTCTCGGCTTGGCCTTCCGGGTCCTGTTGCCGACCCTGATCGCCTCGTTCCTCCTGGGTCTGCTCGGGATCGCGATCGCCGTCGCGGTGGCGATCGGCAGCGTCGTCCTGCTGGTGATCCCGATCCTCGGGGTGATCGCCTTCGTGCTGGTGGTGCTGCCGGTGTACCTGCTGGGTATCGCCTCCTTCGTCGCGCTGATCTCGCTGGTCGTGCCGGTTGCCGTGGTGGAGCGGCGCGGCCCGCTGGCCACGCTCGGCCGCGCGGTCCGGGTGTTCACCCGCCAGCCCCTGCGGATCGCGTGGATCACCCTGCTCGTGGGGGTCGTCACCCTGATCCTGGCGCTGGCGCTGCAGCTGCCGTTCCTGCTGCTCTCCGAGGTGGCACCGACCGGAGGCTGGGCGATCGAAGCCCTGGGGGAGACGGCGGGGCAGATCCTCACCGTGCCCGTGAGCGCCGCCGCTGCGCTGCTCGTCTACCTCGATGTCCGTGTCCGCTGGGAGGCAGTGGACCTGCGCAACCGTGCCCGCACGGTGGCCCAACGCTGATGGGGCTGCCCGGCGCGCTGCGCCTGCCGCTGGTGGCCGGGCTGGTCCACGACCCCGACCTGGTGCGCCGCACCGCCGCCCGCATCGTCGGCGGGCCGCCCTACCGCGACACCGACGTCGGGATCGTGCGCCGCACCCTGCAGCGGATCGTCGACACGGTCGGTGCGGCGCTGGCTGATGCCCTGGGTGCGATCGGTGGCACACCCGTCCTGGCCTGGGCGATCGCCGGCGTCGGGCTCGTGCTGCTGGGGCTGGTGGTCTGGCGCGCCACACGTGGAGCCAGCCTCGGAGGTCAGGGCGACCGCGTCGTCCCGCTCCCCGGCAGCGACCGGTCGGCAGCGTCCTGGCAGGCCGAGGCCGACGCCCACGAGGCCGCGGGGCGCCTCGAGGCAGCCCTGCGGGCCCGGTATGCCGCCGCGGTGGTCACCCTGCTCGAGCGCGGGCTCATCGACGACGTCCCCGGCCGCACCATCCGGGAGCTCGACCGGGAGCTCGCGCGGTCCGTTCCCGACCTCAGCCCGGCGCTCGCCGCGGCGGGCGCCCGCGTCGAGCGGGTGGTGTTCGGCGACGAGCCGGCCACCCCGGACGACCTCGAGGTGGCCTCGGACGCGCTGGCCGCGGTGACCCGCTCGAGCGCCCGCACCGAGGTGGGAGCCGGCGCGTGAGCGAGCTGCCTGCCGCTGCTCCACGGTCCACGACCCGTCGCTCCCGGACCGTCCAGCTGCTCCTCGGCGCCACCGGCTTGGCCGCGTTGGTCCTGAGCGTGTTCCTGCTCGGGCCCCCGGTCGACGGCCTCCCGCTCGACCCCGACAGCGTGGCACCCGACGGGCTCCGCGGCGTCGTCGAGGTGCTCGAGGAGCTCGGGGTCGAGGTCACCGTGGACCTCGCGCCTCCCGCCGGCGCCGACCCCGCCGCCGCCGACCCCGCCGCCGCCCCCCGCGCCTTCCTGCCCGTGGATCGCCTCGACGCCGCGACCCGGGCGGCCTGGGGCGAGTGGATCGACGGCGGCGGGGAACTCATCGTCGCCGACCCGGCCTCGCCGCTGCACGACCTGCTCCCCGCCGGCAGCGACCAGCTGTTCGGCCGCAGCGCCCGATCCCCGGACTGCGAGCTGCTCGCCGACGTCGGTGAGGTGCTCCACAGCGCGTGGGAGGGCATCGAGGTGCCTGACGACGCCACCGCCTGCTTCCCCGTCGGTGAGGACGCCGCCTGGCTGGTCCGGGCGGCGCAGGGGGAGGGGGCGGTCGTCGTGCTCGGCAGCGCCGCGCCGTTCACCAACGGCCTGCTCGACCAGCGGGACAACGCCGTGCTGGCCGCTGCGTTGCTGGGCCCCGCCCCAGGGTCGCGCCTGGTCGTCGTGCCCCGGCCAGACGAGGCACCCACCGGCGACGATGGCCTGCTGGCGCTGGTCCCCGACGGGGTGTGGCAGCTGCTCGCGCTGCTGGTGCTGGCGCTGGTGCTCGCTGTGGTGTGGCAGGGCCGTCGCGACGGGGTGGTGGTCACCGAGTCGCTCCCACCTGTGCTGCCGAGCGCCGAACTGGCTCGTTCCCTCGCCGGGCTCCTGCAGCGCAAGGGCGACCGCGCCGACGCCGCCGAGCGGCTGCGACGGGGCAACCGCCGCACCGTGGCCCGGATCCTCGGACTCGCCCCCGACACCGAGCCTGCGACCCTGCTCCACGAGGTGCGACGTCGCAGCGCGGTCGCCCAGCAGGACGCCGAGGTGGCACTGCTCCCGGGGGGCGTGGACGATGACGCGAGCCTGGTTGCGGTGGCCGCGGCCAGCCGACGCCTGCGGGCTGACCTGGCCCGTCTCCCGTCGGGTCCGTCGGTGCTCCGGCCGCCGTGATCC
>SLQK01000118.1 GCA_007131525.1 Nitriliruptoraceae bacterium
CGTGATCCCAGCCGGCAGGGTGCGCAGGACCGGCAGTGACCGGCACCGAGGTGGCGGACGCGCGCACCGGAGGTGGGGGCGGGCCGTCGGCATCGGGCGGTGGCGGCTCAGGAGGAGGCGGTGGCCCGGGCGGGCGTGGTTCGTCCATGGGGGCGGCCCTCCCGACCTGCCGCCACCCGCTGTGGCGGCCTGACCGCCACGGTACCGAGCACGGACGGCACCGCACCGCGGAGCCGGGGCAGACGGGGCCGACCCCCGGACCCTGGCGCGCACGGCACCGCACCGCGGACGCAGGCTCAGACGGGGCGCACCGCGTACCCGGCCTCCTCGAGGGCCGCAGTCAGGCTCGCGACATGGTCGTGCCCGCGGGTCTCGAGCTCCAGGATCACGTCCACCTGCCCGAGCGCCAGCCGGTGCTCGAGACGGTGATGGGCGACCCCCACCACGTTGGCGCGCTCGGCGGCGACCAGGGTCAGCAGCCGGGACAGGGCCCCCGGGGCGTCGGTCACGCGGGTCCGCAGGGTCGCGTACCGCCCGACCGAGGCCAGCCCACCGGTCACCAGGTGCTGCAGGACCAGCGGGTCGATGTTGCCCCCGGACAACGTGGCGGCGATCGGGCCCGGCCCGGTGACCTTGCCGGCCATCAGCGCCGCCACCGCGGCGGCTCCCGCCGGCTCGGCGACCAGCTTGGCCCGCTCGAGCAGCAGCACGACCGCCGAGGCGAGCTGGTCGTCGGTGACGGTGACGACCTCGTCGACCAGTGCCTCCACGTGGGCCAGGGTCAGCTCCCCCGGACGCTTGACCGCGATGCCGTCGGCGATCGTCGAGGAGGCCGGCAACGTCAAGGGGTGACCCGCCTCCAGCGATGGCCCGAAGGCGGCGCAGCCCTCGGCCTGCACCCCCACGATCCGCACCTCCGGTCGCAGGGCCCGGAGCACGACGGCGATCCCCGACAGCAGCCCGCCACCACCGAGGCACACCACCACCGTGCCCAGCTCCGCGACCTGCTCGACCATCTCGAGCCCGAGGGTCCCCTGCCCCGCGATGATGTCGGGGTGGTCGAAGGGGTGCACGAACACCGCATCGTGCTCGGCCGTGAACGCCCGCGCCGCCGCCATGGCGTCGTCGAAGGTCTCCCCCTCGGCCCGCACGGTCGCGCCGTAGGCGACCGTGGCGTCCATCTTCGGCAGCGGCGCCTCGACGGGCATGAACACCGTGGAACGGACCCCCTGCAGGCTCGCCGCCAGCGCGACCCCCTGGGCGTGGTTGCCGGCCGAGGCGCACACGACCCCACGGGCCCGCTCCTCCTCGGTCAGGCGTGAGATGCGGTTGTAGGCACCCCGCAGCTTGAACGACCCCGTCCGCTGGAGGTTCTCGCACTTGAGCAGCACGTCCGTGCCGACCCGCTCGCTGAGCGCCCGCGAGCGCTGCACCGGCGTGACGTGGGTGACCCCGGCGATGCGCTCGGCGGCGTCGCGGACGGCGTCCAGGGTGACCAGCTCCACGGCCCCTCGCTCCCTCGGCGGTGCCCGAGCCTAGACCCCGACGCCAGGGACGAGGTTTCACTAGCGTCAGGTGCGGAGAGCACCCACCCACCGCGCCACCGGCGCCACAGGAGCGAGCAGCCACCATGACCGACGAGTTCCGTACCGCCAAGGACACGATGGGCGAGATGCAGATCCCGATCGATGCGCTGTGGGGAGCGTCGACCCAACGGGCGGTCGAGAACTTCCCCGTCTCGGGTATCCCCGTCCCCCTCGACGTCGTCCACGCCCACGCGATGCTCAAGTGGGCGGCCGCGACCGCCAACGAGGAGACGGGTGTCATCGACGCCGAGGTGGCGGACGCCATCCGCCGTGCCGCCGACGAGGTGATCAACGGCGAGCTCGACGAGCACTTCCCGGTGGACACCTTCCAGACGGGCTCGGGGACCTCCACCAACATGAACGTCAACGAGGTGGTGGCCAACCGGGCCAAGCAGCTGCTGGGCGAGGACCTCACCTCGGCCCGGGTTCACCCCAACGACCACGTCAACGCCTCCCAGTCCTCCAACGACACCTTCCCGACCTCGGTGCACGTCGCCGTGGCCCGGGTCGCCAAGTGGCACCTCGTCCCCGCCCTGGAGCACCTCGCCGCGGCACTGCGTGCCAAGGAGGCCGAGTGGCAGGACGTCGTCAAGTCGGGACGCACCCACCTGATGGACGCCACACCGGTGACGCTCGGCCAGGAGTTCGGCGGCTACGCGCGCCAGATCGAGCTCGGCATCGCCCGGGTGCACAAGGCGCTGGAGTCGATCTACGAGCTGGCCCTCGGTGGCACCGCGGTCGGCACCGGCATCAACTGCCCACCCGGGTTCGTCGACCGGGTCATCGGCCTGATGGCCGAGCGCACGGAGCTGCCCTTCCGGGAGGCGGAGAACCACTTCGCCGCCCAGGGGGCGATGGACGCGCTGGTCGAGATGTCCGGCGCCCTGAAGACGATCGCCGCCAGCATGTTCAAGATCGCCAACGACATCCGCTGGCTGTCCTCGGGCCCGCGCACGGGGCTCGCTGAGCTGCAGCTGCCGGAGATCCAGCCGGGCAGCTCGATCATGCCGGGCAAGGTCAACCCGGTGATCCCGGAGTCGGTGCGCCAGGTCTGCGTCCAGGTGATGGGCAACGACGTCGCGGTGGGCATCGGCGGCATGTCCGGCGACCTCGAGCTGAACGTCATGATCCCGATGATGGTCCGCAACGTGATCGAGTCGGAGAACCTGCTGGCCAACGTGGCGCGGGTGTTCGTGGACAAGTGCATCGCGGGTACCACGGAGACCGGGCAGGGCACCGCCTACGTCGAGCGGTCCCTGATGCAGGTCACGGCGCTGGTCCCGGA
>SLQK01000343.1 GCA_007131525.1 Nitriliruptoraceae bacterium
CACCGGCGCGACCACGGCCAGGTCATCCAGGCGGGCCCGGACGGTCTCGGCGGCCGTCTCGGCCTGGGCCCGCTGGACATCGGTGGCCGCCGCCTGGGCCCGCTCGGCCTCCGCCGCCTGCGCGCCCGCCTGGGCCTCCACCTCGGCCAGCTGCCCGGAGGCCCGGCGGTACTCCGCCTGGGCGGCGTGCAACCTGGCCCGCGCGTCGGCCAGCGACGCCTCCAGCGCGGTGGTGTCGACCTCGACGGTGACCGCCTCGCCCCCGGGGGCCGCGATCAGCTCGGGGTCGATGTCCAGTTCCTCCGGCAGCTGGCCACCGAGCGCCTCGGCGAGGTCGGCGAGCGCCGCCGCCGTCGCCTCCCCGCTCTCCCGGGTCGCCGTGGCGACGGCCGTGATGGTGGCCTCCAGCGCCTGGACCTGGTCCTCCAGCGCCCCGAGCACCGGCGGGATGACCGCATCCAGCTGGGCACGCAGGGCGCCGACCAGGGGCGCCACGTCCAGCCCGAGTCCGGCCGCCGCCGCGGTCCCGGCGAACAGCTCCGCGGCCTCCACGGCCGACTCGGCCTGGGCGAGCTGCTCCTCCAGCGCCTCGGAGCGCAGGGTGAACAGCGGGTCGCCGGCCTCGACCACGTCGCCGTCGGCGACCTGGAGCGTCTCGATCTCACCCGCCGAGGGGGCGGTGACGGTCGCCTGCCCGGCGGGCCGGAGCGTCCCGGCGGCGGCCACGGTCTGGACCACCTCGCCGCTGGTCACCCTGGCATGGCCGTACCGCAGCTCCTCCTCGGGCGAGCAGGCAGCCAGCAGGACCAGCGCGGTCAGCACCGCGACCACCGCGGCACGTGGACGTCGTCGCACGTCGACCTCCTCGAGCGGTGCCGGCCTGACCCGGGAACCGGACGGGGTCCGGTCAGCGGGTGGATGCGGCCCGGGGACCACGACGGTCGTGGTCGTTGCACCGGTCAGGTTCGGTCCCCAGGGTGCCGTGTGTCGGCGGACGCGTGGGACGTGCTGCCTGAGCGCACACCGTGGGGCTCACTCGCCTCTCGCGAGCGCCTCGCTGCGGAGCTTGGCCGACTCGATCGCGTCGAGGAACGCGGCGCGCACCCGGGCCGACTCCAGCGTGCGGATGGCGGAGATGGTGGTGCCACCCGGTGAGGTGACCATCTCGCGGAGCTCCACCGGGTGCCGGCCCGTGTCGCGCAGCATCTTGGCGCTGCCGACCATGGTCTGGATGATGAGCTGGGTGGAGACGTCGCGGGGCAGGCCGAGCAGGATGCCGGCGTCGATCATGGCCTCGGCGAGCAGGAAGAAGTAGGCCGGCCCCGAGCCGGACAGGGCCGTGACGGCATCGAGGTGGACCTCGTCCATGCGGATCACCTGGCCGACGTGCCGCAGGATCTCCTCGGCGACGTCGAGGTCGCGATCCTTGGCGTGGGTCCCGCCGCTGAGCACCGACATCGCCTCGTCGACCTGGACCGGGGTGTTGGTCATCACCCGGACGACCGGGACCTCGCCCTCGATCGTGTCCTGGATCGTCGACGTCGTGATGCCCGCGGCGACGGAGATCACGGTCTGGGCCGGGTCGAAGGCGTCCCCCACCTCGCCGATCACCTGGACCAGCACCTGGGGCTTGAGCGCGATGAGGACCACATCGGCCGCCCGGATGGCGCTGCGGTTGTCGGTGGTGGCCCGCACCCCGTGCGCCGTCGCCACCTCCTCACAGCGCTCCGCCGAGGCATCGGTGCAGATGACCTGGTCCGGTCGGACCCAGGAGGAGATGAGCAGACCGCGCAGGAGCGCCTCACCGATGCGGCCGGTGCCGATGATCGCGAGCGTGCCGTCCATGCCAGGTCCTCTCCGCAGGGCAACGCGCGGAGCCTAACGGTCGCTGTGCCGGTCAGGGGTCGAGCGGGTCACCGACCGGGTTGGGCGGCAGCCCCGCCGTCGCGCGCCACCGCTGCTCGGCCTCCAGGTAGCTCGCGAACCCGGTCCTGAGCACCTGGTTGAAGGTCTCGTCGGCCACCGTGAGCACCTGCCCCAGCAGCTCGTCGAAGACCTCCGCATCCACCGCGGCCAGCGGGACAGCGCCGGTCAGGATCACATCGCCCTCGTCGTCGAGGGCGAAGTGCACCGGGCCGGGGCGCTGGTTGCGCTGCAGGAGGATCCGGTACACCTGCTCGTGCCCCTCGTCGGGAACGCCCGAGAACAGCGAGGTGACGGTCAAGCGCCGGTCACCGAGATCGAGCAGCAACGGGATCGTCCGCTTCCGGTCACCCTCCAGCATCGTCATCCAGCGGTCATCGCCCACCGCCGTCCACTGCAGCCCGGCGGTCGACAGCCCCTCGAGCACGACCTCCCGTGCCCGCTCGCGGACGGTCTGGTTCGACTGGGTCATGACACCTCACGGTGGACGCTCACGGTGACGGTCGCCGCCCGTCCGGGGGCACGGCCTGGCGAGCCGCCGGGGACGCTGCGAGACTACGACACAGGGCCGGTGACCGGCCGATGCCCGACCACCAGCGACGATGGAGCAGCACCATGAGCGACGGCACCTTCCGGGTCCCCACCCCGGTCAACGAGCCCGTGAAGGGCTACGCACCCGGGAGCGCCGAACGTGCCTCGCTGGAGGCCGAGGTCGCCGCCCAGCGGGCCACCCGCGTCGAGGCCCCGAACGTGATCGGCGGGATCGACGTCACCACCGGCGACACCTTCGTCCAGCGCGCCCCCCACGATCATGGGCTCGAGCTTGCCGAGGTCCACGCCGCCGGCGCACCTGAGATCGAACGGGCGATCGAGGCCGCCGTCGCGGCCCAGCCCGAGTGGGCGGCGATGCCCTTCGCCGACCGGGCAGCGATCTTCCTCCGGGCCGCCCACCTGCTGGCGGGCCCCTGGCGGGACACCATCAACGCGGCCACCATCCTCGGGCAGTCCAAGTCGGTCCAGCAGGCGGAGATCGACGCCGCCTGCGAACTGATCGACTTCCTCAGGTTCAACGTCGCCTACGCCGAGCGTCTGCTCACGGAGCAGCCCGAGTCGGTCGACGGCGAGTGGAACCGACTGGACGTGCGCCCGCTGGAGGGGTTCGTGCTGGCGATCACACCCTTCAACTTCACCGCGATCGCCGGCAACCTGCCGACGGCGCCGGCCATCGTCGGCAACACGGTGGTCTGGAAGCCATCGGAGAAGCAGGCACTGGCCGCGCACCACACGATGCGCCTGCTGCAGGCGGCGGGGCTGCCCGACGGGGTCATCAACCTCGTCCACGGCGATGGGGCCAGGGTCGCCGAGGTCGCGCTGGCCGATCCCCGCTTCGCCGCGCTGCACTTCACCGGCTCCGAGACCGTCCTCAGCTCGCTGTGGGAGCGCATCGGCCGCAACGTGTCGAGCTACCGCAGCTTCCCTCGCATCGTGGGCGAGTCCGGGGGCAAGGACTTCGTGCTGGCGCACGCGAGCGCCCGGCTCGAGCCGCTGGTGGTCGCGCTCGGGCGCGGTGCCTTCGAGTACCAGGGTCAGAAGTGCTCCGCCGCCTCGCGCGCCTACCTGCCGCGGAGCCTGTGGTCACAGCTGCGTGATCCGCTGGCCGACGTCGCCACGAGCATGACGATGGGCGATGTCGGACGCGACCTGTCGACCTTCATGGGTGCCGTGATCGGCGAGGGTGCGTTCCGGACCCATGCGGCCGCGATCGAGCGCGCCCGTCGCGACGGCGCCGAGGTGCTGGTCGGCGGTGACCCGGACGACAGCGACGGGTGGTTCGTCCCGCCGACGGTCCTGGTGACCGACGACCCCCGCTCCCACAGCATGACCACCGAGCTGTTCGGGCCGATCCTGACCGTGTTCGTCTACGACGACGCCGACTGGGAAGCCATGCTCACCGAGGTGGACCAGGCCACCCGCTACGCCCTGACCGGGGCCATCCTCGCCGAGGACCGCCAGGTGCTGAGCGACGCCAGCGAGGCGCTGCGCAACACCGCCGGCAACCTCTACCTCAACGACAAGCCGACCGGCTCGGTCGTGGCTCGCCAGCCCTTCGGCGGCGCCCGACGGTCCGGCACCAACGACAAGGCCGGGTCGGTGTTCAACCTGCTGCGGTGGGTCTCGCCGCGGGCGATCAAGGAGACCTGGGACCCGCCGACCGACTGGCGCTACCCCCACCAGGGCTGAGGGCTGCGGCGCAGGTCGCGGTGGCCAGGCCGAGCGGCGGTCAGCTGTGACGACGGCCAGGCCGAGCGGCGGTCAGCTGTGACGACGGCCAGGCCGAGCGGCGGTCAGCTGTGACGGCGGTCAGGCCGAGCGGCGCTCGGCGGTCACGGCTGCCACCTCGGTGGACGCCGCCTGCCGCTCGGCGGACGCCAGCACACGCTCGGCGACCACGTCGGCGTAGACGGCCAGCAGCCGCTCCACGGTGCGGTCCCAGGAGGCCGACCGGGCCGCGGCGAGCCCGGCACGGCGCGTCGCCGCCGCATGCTCGGGGTCGGTGAGCAACCGCACGACGGCCGCAGCGTGGTCGACGGGGTCGTGGTTGGGGACCAGGGTGCCACCGCCGCGGACGACCGCCTCGAGGCCGGGGACGTCCGCGCCCACCACAGGCGTTCCACACGCCTGCGCCTCGAGGGCGACCAACCCGAAGGTCTCGCTTCGGGAGGGGGCGAGCAGGACCTCGGCAGCCCGGTAGCGCTCGACGAGACGGGTCTGCGCGACCGCGTCCTCGAAGGTGACCGCATCGGCGACGCCGAGCTCGTCGGCCAGCGCGCGCAGCTCGGCGGGACCAGTGCGCCCCTGTCCGTTGCCCGAAGCACCACCGACGATCCTGAGCCGTGCGTCGGGCACCTGGCGGCGCACCTCGGCCAGGGTGCGCACGGCGACATCGGGGCCCTTCAGCGGTTGGAGGCGCCCCACGAACAGCAGCTCGGGCCCGCCGACCGGTGCGACGCGGGTGGGCCCGGGCGAGAACCGGTCCAGGTCCACCCCGGCCGGGACCACGGTCAACCGGGCACCGGACAACCCGTAGGTGGTGTGCAGCAGCCTCGCCTCGCCGCAGGTGAGCACGAGCACCCGGTCGGCGTCCTTGGCCACCCGCTCCTCACCGTGGAGGCGGAGGGGAGGTTCGGGGCTGTCACCCGGGGCGAGGGTGGCGTTCTTGAGCACCCCGAGGGTGTGGAAGGTCTGCACCAGCGGGACCCGCCAGCGGGGGGCGATGCGACGGCCGACCCAGCCCGACAGCCAGTAGTGGGCATGGAGCACGTCGTGGGTGCCGGCGGTCGGGTGGGCCTGGAGCGCGAGGAGGAACGCGCAGAGGTGGTTGGTGACCTCCTCCTTGGCCACCGGGACCGCAGGACCGGCATCGAGGTGGTGGACCTGGACGCCCGGGACGATGGTGACCGTGGCCGGCTGTGCAGGGTCGCTGCGGCGGGTGAACACGTCCACCTCGACGCCCTGTGCGGCCATGCGCTGCGCGACCTCACGGACGTAGACGTTGAGACCGCCGCCGTCCCCGGTCCCCGGCTGGTCCAACGGCGAGGTGTGCACGCTGAGGACAGCCACCCGACGCACGGGTGGACCGTCGCGATCCTCCGCGCGCGCCGTGGTCGCACCTGCCTGAGTGGTCATCGTCGCCGCACCACCATGCGCTCCAGCACCCGGTCGCTGGCGCCGTAGCGGTACTTGTAGGGCTCGTCCCCCCGGAGCAGATCGAAGACCTGGTGGCCCTGATCGCTGGCCTCGCCGATCAGCAGGTGCACCATGACCACGCCGGGGGCGAAGGAGGCCAGGGCCGGATCGAAGGCCGAGTTGTACAGCCCCCAGGTCCCCCGGTGCACCAGCGACACCGTCGAGGCCGCCAGCAGCCCACCGACGTGCAGCTCGTGGAGACGGAAGACGCCGTCGTCGACGAACTCCTCGGCGAGGGTCCGGAACCAGGCGTGCATATCGGAGCGCTGGAAGAAGCCGGCCTTGTCCGGGAAGCTCTCGGCGGCCTGATCGAGGAAGGCGTCGAGGCGGTCGACCACCTCGTCGGCCGGGACCTGCAGGAGCTCGAGCTCCCCGGCATCGCGCGCGAGCTTCCGGGTCTTGCGGATCAGCTCCTGGCGCAGCCGGCCGGGCAGGCGGGCGAGGACCTCGTCGTGGTCGCCACCGAGCATGACACGAGGGCAGACGTCCTCACGACCGTCCTCGATCACCGTCAGCCCGCGGGCCCCGATGGCCCGGCGGAACGCCTCCGGCCAGCCACTGTCGGTGGGCAGACCGCCAGCGACGAACTCGTCCCAGTCGACGTCGTCGGCGAGGTTGTCCACGTAGGCCGACGCGACGTCGAAGCGATCCTCGGGCCGGCTGACGGGGCCGAGGTAGTCGGTCACCTCGGTGCCGCCCTGGAAGCGACGGATCTCCTCCGGACCACCGGCGCTGCCCTGTCGGTCGTTCGCGTCGGGGACGACCCCGATCAGGCGACCGGCGCTGTGCACGGTGTGGACCCGGATGGCGGTCGTGCCCCCGAAGGTGCGGTACCACGCGTCGAGGTACCGAGGGGTGTGGAACACGGTCGCGTCCGGGTCCTCGTCGAGGAGGAGCTCCCACGCGGACCGCTCACCTCCAGCGTGAAGGTCATCATGGGTCCGCAGTTCGATCACAGCTGATCCTCGGGAGGGAACGGTCGTTCCACGCTCCGGTGGGTGGCGTCGGGGAGCCGGCGGCGGCTGGTGCCGTCTCCGGGCTGGTAGGGACGCCGGGAACGATGGCGGAGGCCGCTCGTCGTTCGCAGCAGGGCCCCGGGGGCGGATGGTAGTCCGCGCAACCAGCGGCCACCGCTACGACCGGTCACCACCGGTCAGCACCCGTCACCGTGTCTGGCGGTGGCAGGTGATGCCGGTGCGATGCGGCCGTGCGTCGGGAGGCGTCCGGGGGAGGAACGCGCCGGCGGCCCCGGACCTTCCCGCCCGGTGGCTCGTCCTTCGGCAGGGCCCCCGGGGGCACCGCGGGGCACGAGCGCGGCCGGACCGGTCCCGGACCGTCCGGACCCGTCCCGACCAGACCTGTCCCGACCGGACCCGTCCCGACCGGACCCGTCCCGACCGGACCCGTCCCGACCGGACCCGTCCCGACCGGACCCGTCCCGTTGCTCGCGCACCGCAGCAGGTACAGGTCCCGCCCACGTGCGTGAGCAACGGCCTCGCTCAGCCGTCCTCGGGGGTGGGTGCAGGCTCCGCGGCCCGGATCGCCGCATCATCGACATCCCCGGCCGTCAACGCGTCGAGCAGTTGCCGACGCCGGCTCGGCCGCGGCTCCTTGAGCTCCGCGAGGCGTCGGAAGGATCGGTACATCTCCAGCAGGGCCTGCCGCTGCGGACCTGTCAGGTGGGGATCGGCAGCGACGGCGGCCTCGACATCGACCACGACCTCGCGTTCATCGAGGATGCCTGCCTTGACGTACAACGTCTCGGAGGAGATCTCCAGTGCCTTGGCGATCGCCTGCAGGATCTCGGCGGAGGGCTTCCGCAGCCCCCGCTCGATCTGTGACAGGTACGGGTTACTGACGCCGGCGATCTTGGCGAGCTTGCGGAGCGACAGGGCCGCTGACTCCCGCTGGTGCCGGATGTAGCTACCGAGGTCGTCGAGCGGCGAGCCGTGCTGGTGGTCCTCGCCGTCAGCACCTTCCACGTCGCCGTCGGTCCCGTCCTCGCTGACCAGCGAGCCGTCGATCTCCGAGGGTGTGGCCCCCGGGGCACCTGCGCGGTCGGCACCGCCACCAGCGCCGGTGGCACCGTCCCGCCCGGCAGCGGTCACCTGCCCACGCTTGCTGGACCGAGCCTCGCTCACCGTCCGTCCCTCGCTCTCCCCGGCGGCCCCCACGGGCGGCACCGCCGACCGGCGCCGCCGACCTTACCGGCTCCCGCGCCCGACCCCGATGCCAGCCAGCGTGGCGGCCACCTCCGCGACCTCGGGGGTGACCCTGATCTGGCCGGCGGGGACACCACCACCGAGCGGTGGTGGCGCGACCCAGGTGCCGGGCGGCACAACCCGGGTCGCCGTCAGGATCTCGGCGATCACCGCGGCAACCCCCCGGGGAGCACCGTCGACCGCCTTGATGCCCAACCCCCAGGCCCGCCCGTCGGCCGCCACCCACCCGACGCCGTACACACCCTCGGCCCCCACCTTGGCCACCACACCGCCACCGAGCAGCGCGGTCTCGAGGCGCCCCTCGCCACCGACGAGCCCCGGGTGGACGAGGCCGGCCCGACGCACCCGCTGGAACCTGTCGGCGTCCGCGAGGGCGGCGAAGCCCGCTGCCAACCGACGCAGCGGGACGACGACCGCAGGGGCGCCGCACCCGTCGATGCCGACCGCGAGCGGCGGGCCGAGTTCGCGCTCCACCACGCTGAGCACCCGACGCTGCAGCCGACCCTCGGGGTCGATCAGGGCCGGCCCCTCGACCCCGAGGCTGCGACCGGCCAGCGCGAACAGTGCGTGCTTGCCCGAGCAGTTGTGCTGCAGCCGGGAGGGGAACGCGCCGGGGGTGGCCTCCGGCACCGCCGGCGGGCAGGTGAGATCGTCGGCGGAGGTCCCCGCACGCTGCAGCAGTTGGCGCACCGCCGCGAGGTGACCGGGCTCACCCCGGTGCGAGGCCCACGCCACGGCCACCTCGGCGTCGCCTGGCAGGAGCGAGGGCTCCCCGGCCTCCTCGAGGACCTCGAGGCAGGCGGTCGCCTGGAAGGGCTTCGCGGTCGAGCGGACGAAGATGGGGTGATCGGGGTCGCCGGAGCTCGCGACCACCTCGGTGTCCGGGCCGCAGACCACGAGGTGAGCGGCGTGGGCGGACTCCGGGTGCTGCCGGCCGGTCCGCACGTCCCGGCGCGTGACCTCGGCGAGCATCGGAGGCGTCCTGGGAGACCACCGGGCACCCGCACCTCCGGTCTCGGGCACCTGCGCGTGCGGGATGTCCTCGGTCCCGGTCAACCGAGCAGATCACGCACGTCCGCGCGGCCGTCCTTGTAGCGCGCGAGCAGTTCCTCCCGCAGCCCATCGATGCGGGCGAACAACGCCCGACGGCGCGCCGACAACTCGTGCTCAACCTGGGTCAGGGTCTCGACGACCCGCTCGAGGTCGGCCAGGTCCTCGTCGCTCCCCTCGGGGACCTCGTCCTCGGTGATGATCGCGTCGATGACCGCGGCGTAGCGCTCGGCATCGGCGGGGACGCGCACCCGCAGCGACCGCGACTGCGCCGGATCGCTCACGTGGCCCTGATCGGCCATCAGCGCCGGCAACGCAGCCAGCAGCTCCCCCGCGCCGGGATGTTCACTCTGGTCGAGCGCGGCGCGGAGGATGTCGAGGCGGCCCTGGAGGAGCCTTCGGGCGTAGGAGATGCCCTCCTCGGCCACCTCGCAGGCGGATCGGATGCGCCGCAGTTCGTCGGTGTCGAGGGTGTCGAGCTGCTCCAGCGCGGCCTCGCTCAGCAGCGCCTCGGGTGACGGCAGCAGAGCGAACGCCGCGTCGACCTCGTTGGCTCCGGTTCCGGGACCGCTCACTGACGACCTCCCGATCAGGCGACGTCGGTCGCGCTCGTCGGCCGCACCCACCCTAGCTGCCGCTGCCACGGGCGGCAGCAGGAGGCCCCGGCGTCGCAGCAGGACGCCGCCCGGGGGCGGCACGCACCCGTGGCAGGCAACCGGAGGACGCCCCCTGTCGGGCCGCCCTCGCGAGCTCTCGACCAACGAGACCGGCCGACATCTGAGTGCCCGGCGGCCGGCAGTAGGCTGCGCGCATGCATGGCGACCTGTCGGACACGACCCTGGCGGCGATCTGCCGCGCCCTGGCGGCCGATGCCGCCACCGGGCAGCTGGTGCTGGACGGGACCCGGCGCCCGGGGGCTGTCACGCTGCAGGGTGGCGCGGTCCGTGACGTGCGGTCACCCCGGCCCCGCGCCCGGCTGGCCGGTCGGCTGGCGGGGGGCGGCCACCTCGACGAGCTCACCCTCGCCCGCGTCCTCCAGGACGAGCGACGGCGCACGGGTGGTGCCGCGGGCGGGAGGACCGTGGCCGATGACATCGCCCTGGCCCGCGGGCTCATCGAGCGTGGCCTCGTCGACCCTCTGATCGTCGAGGACATCCTGGTGGGCCAGATCGTCGACGGGATGGTCGACCTGGGCACCGAGCGGACGGGCCGCTACCGCTTTCGACCAGCCGGTCACGACGGTTCGGCCGCCAACGTGGGCCCGCGGCTGGAGGTAGAGACCCTCCTGGAGGAGGTACGCCGCCGAGAGGACCAGCTCGCAGCACTGCCCCGCGCCGCGCTACGTCCTGGCAGCGTGCCGTGTCTGCAGACGGGGAGGACGGACCTCAACGACCACCTCGGCGACCACCTCGGCGCCGACGCCGTCACCGTGCTCCGCGCGGTCGACGACCAGCGCAGCATCGAGGAGCTCGCGGAGGCGCTCGGCTACGGCGCCTACGACCTGGCCTGCATCCTCTCGGACCTGAGCGACCGCGGTGCCGTGACCCTCTCCGCCCCTGCGGACAGCGCCGGCGCCGCGCCAGATGACGGCGCCACGCCCGCTGACGGTGCAGCGCCCGCTGACGACGCAGCGCCAGATGACGGCGCAGCGTCCGAGCACGGGCCGGCCTGGTCCGCGCCCCACGGTCCGAGCCCGACGGCAGCCCCCGGGGTCCCCGGTGCGACGACCCAGGTGGCCGACGGGACCCGCCTTGCCCCTGGGCTGGCCGACCGGATCGAGGGCGACACCGATGTCTCCGAGTTCCTGCGGGAGCTCAGCTGGCTGGCACAGGGTGACGACGCTCCGAGGATCCATCGGCGGTCAGCGGCACCCGCGGACAGTGCCACGGAGCCAGGTGACGGCCACGACGACGCACCCTCGGCGCCGTCAGCGGACGGTCGAGGCGGGGCAGCGGCAGGGCCACCGAGGCCCCGGCGCGATCCGGCGCGAAGCGACCAGAGCAACCGCCCCGACGGTCAGCGTCGCCGCCGGCGTCTCTTCGGCCGCGGTGGGTGAGCCGACGACGCGCGCACGGGGAGGCAGCCCACCCGGCAGTGTCCTGACGCCGGTACGGGCGCGACCGCTGAGCTGCGACGACATGGGAGGACCCGCCCAGGTGGGTCCGCGCCGGGTCACAGGGGGTAGTCGACCGACTCCGCGGGCCCCTCGTACCGCTGCCGCGCCTCCTCGATGACGGTCAGCGCGCGCTCGCGGTTCTCCCACCC
>SLQK01000244.1 GCA_007131525.1 Nitriliruptoraceae bacterium
CTGACGCGATGGTCAAGGCGGCGAACGTGACCCTGATCGGCAAGGAGCAGATCGGTGGCGGCTACGTCACCGTGATGGTCCGTGGCGACGTCGGCGCGGTGAAGGCCGCCACCGACGCCGGAGCGGCAGCGGCCGGCCGGGTCGGCGAGCTGGTCAGCGTCCACGTGATCCCGCGGCCGCACGGTGACGTCGAGGCGATCCTGCCGAGCGTCGAGGGCTGACGACATCACCACCGCCGGGCGTGCCGAGGTCGGCGCGTCGGTGGTGGCGGTGGGGCGCGGGACGCCGCTCGCGGTGTGGCCGGACCGACCGGTGACGCCGAGATCGGCAGCTGTCGCCACCACACCACCACAGGTGCTGCCGACCACCTCGGTCGACCGGGGTGGCCCCGGCGTGCCGGTGGCCACCGCGACCACGACCGCGAGCCGGCCGGTGACGGTGTCGGCGGTGGTGTCGGCGGCGCCCGCTGTGGCGGGCACGGGAGGAGGTGAACGGTGCCGATCGTGACCGAGTCCGAGCTGCGCGAGCAGCTCGGGACGCCACGTCGTGGTGCCGTCCTGCGCGTGCCCGCCGAGGCACGCCTCACCCCTGCGGCCGCCGACCTCGTCCGTGCCTGGGACCTGCAGCTCGAGGACGCCGCGGCGGGTGCCCCGGTGTCGACCGCCGCCGGCCATGCCCATGCGGTGGGGGTCGGGTCTGCCGCCGAGGGCGCGCCGGGCCCGGGGCAGACCGGAGGGGAGACGGCCCGCTCGGGTGCGAGTTGGGATCGGCCGGGGCGGTTCCCCGTCGTGCTCGATGGCGATCTGCCGACCTGCGTCACCTGCGGCATGGAGGTCCGTGGCAAGCCGAGCCACCTGACCCAGCTCGACGCCCACCGGTTCGCACCGAAGACCGACCCTCGGATCCGTCTGCGCGGCCGGCTCGACACCCTGCACGCCCTCGCCCTCGTCGTCCAGGCCCGGGCCCGGGCCGACGGCTGGGACCGGACCGCCGGGCAGCTGGACACGATCGCGGCCTACGTGCGGGAGCTGCTGGCCGCGGAGTACCAGGCGAGGCCACCCGGCGCGGTCGCGCTCGCCGGGCTCGACGAGGACACGATCCATCACGCCAGCCATCACCCGGAGGAGGCCGTCGGGCTGCCGCACCTGGTCCCCGACGACGCGCACCCGGAGCTGCTGCACTGGTTGAACCTGCTGCGCTGTCAGGTCCGCGAGACCGAGCTGCTGGTCCTGGACGCCTTCCCGCCGGGGTCGTCGGGGGAGGCCGGGGCCGGGATGTCGCGCGGGGTCAACCGGCTGTCGAGTGCGGTGTACGTCCTCGAGCTGCAGGTGGCGGCCGCGGCGACCGGGGGGCAGCGATGAGCCGTTCATCGCCCCAACCGGTGCCGCTGCGGCCGGAGCTCGCCGCAGCGGACCTGCTCGAGGCCGCCCGGCGGGCCGCGGAGGGACCGGTGCGCGAGGTGCCCGCCGGCAGCGTCCACGTCGGCGTGGACCTCGGGACGGCCTACGTGGTCGTCGCCGCCGTCGACGGTCGTGGGGTGCCGCTGGCGGTGGCCTCCCGCTTCGCCTCGGTCGTCCGCGACGGCGTGGTCGTGGAGTTCGCGGGCGCGGTCGAGCTGGTCCGGGAGCTGGTCGCCGAGGTGGAGGGGCGGCTCGGCGTCGAGCTGACCACCGCTGCCACGACCTACCCGCCGGGGGTGGCCATCAGCGAGGTCCGGGCCTGCCGCTACGTCGTCGAAGGCGCGGGGCTGGAGTGCACGCGGCTGGTCGACGAGCCCACCGCCGCCAACGCCGTGCTCCGGATCCGCGACGGCGCGGTCGTCGACGTCGGTGGGGGCACCACCGGGATCGCGGTGCTGCGGGACGGCGAGGTGGTGGCGGTGATGGACGACGCCACCGGCGGTACCCACGTCAGCCTGGTCATCGCCGGCCACCTCGGCATCAGCCTGGAGGAGGCGGAGGCGCGCAAGACCGATCCCGCCCAGCAGGCCGGGTTGCTCGGGGTCGTGCGGCCCGTCTTCGACAAGATCGGCACCCTGGTCGCGGGCCACCTCGCCGGTCACGATGTGGACACGATCCACCTCGTCGGCGGCACCGCGGCCTTCCCTGGCATCGCCGACGTCGTCGCCGCTCAGACCGGCCTCGAGGTCCGCCTCGCCCCACAACCACTGCTCGTCACCCCGCTCGGGGTCGCCCTGCACGATCCGGGTGACCCGGCGGCGCACCCGTTGGACACGTTGGAGGTCGGCCATGGCTGAAGGTTTCGAGCTGCGCGCGTACTGCTACCTGGACCGGATGCAGCCGCAGTACGCCGCGTTCAACGGGACCGTGACCCAGGGCGACCTGCCCGTGGAGGGCATGGCCAGCCTCTACGTCGAGATGGCGCCGGGCAACTGGGTCTTCCGGATCGTGGACGTGGCGGTGAAGTCCACCGGGGCACGGCCGGGCTCCCAGATCGTCGAGCGGGAGTTCGGCATGTTCGAGCTGCACTCCCACTCCCAGGCCGACGTCCAGCGGGCCGGCGAGGTGGTGCTCGCCGAGCTCGGTGTCGAGCTGGGCCAGCGGCTCAAGCCCTTCATCGCCTCGATGCAGGTGATCACCAACGTCGACGCCTACCAGGCGCAGCTCCTCAACCGGTTCACCCGAGGCAGCATGCTGGTGGCGGGCGAGACGATGCTCGTGCTCGAGTGCGCGCCGGCGGCCTACATCAACCTGGCGGCCAACGAGGCCGAGAAGGCCGCTCCCGTCAACCTGATGCACATCACCTCGGTGGGCCGGTTCGGGCGGCTGTGGATGTCCGGCTCCGAGGCTGACATCCTGGCTGCACGCGATGCCGCCGTGAC
>SLQK01000220.1 GCA_007131525.1 Nitriliruptoraceae bacterium
CTCGCCACGCCTACGCCGCAGACTTCGGCGTGGCCTCCCTACCGGCATCTTCAGACCGTTGAGGAGTCACCCTGTCGGGTGTGCACTGCCCCCCGGCCCGCATCTGCCAGGTTCGAGCCGGTGTATCTCTTGAGGGGCGTAACAACACTGGTTCCTCGCGTACACCTTCCCATCTCGCTAGCCGGACCCGGATCGTCTGGCAGTGCCGATCCGTCCCGGCGTTGTCGGGGCTGCTTCCCACCCTCACCCGCGTTCCCGGGATCAGGCTGCCCCCAGCTTCACCGGCCTGCTGCGACAGACCGCAGGTGGAGTCCTTTCACCTCCACTCGCTACGACAGCGCCTCGTGGCGCTCAAAGCCCCAGATCCAGGCGCTGGACCGCACCGCACCGACGTTGCCGATGCTGCCGACCACCCCGCAGCGAGCCACCCACGACGACCTGCGGCACGGCACGATCGATCTGTTCGCCGCGCTGGACGTCGCCGCAGGCACGGTCATCACCGACCTACGTCCCTCGCACACCACCGACGAGTTCGTGAGGTTCCTGAACAAGATCGATCGGGAGGTTCCCGACGACCTCGACGTCCACCTGGTCCTCGACAACCTGTCGACCCACAAGACCCCCAAGGTCCACCGGTGGCTCCTCCGTCACCGCCGGTTCCACCTCCACTTCACCCCGACCTACGGCTCCTGGCTCAACCTCGTGGAACGCTGGTTCTCCGCGTTGACCACCAAGAAGCTGCAGCGCTCCGCGCACCAGTCGGTCACCGCCCTCGCCGATGACATCACCGACTGGGCAGCCCGATGGAACACCGACCCCAAACCCTTCATCTGGACCAAGACCGCCGACCAGATCCTGACCTCGATCGGTCGCTACGCAGGCGCCGTCCTCCAAGCAGCCGGCCCCGACCAATAATGCAGTGGATCAACCGGACATGACACTAGTGCGGGTGACGGGGGTAACGCGATCGTGTCGCCCCCGAACCGCGCCAGCGACGGCGCTGCAGGGCCAGGCACGCCTCGTGGTGCGGCTGGGGGACACGGAGCCAGCACCACAGTTCCGGCTCCTGGCGGTGGAGCTGGTGGCACCCCGTCTGCAAGCTTGAGCGGCGCGAACAGGCGCATTCCATTCGAAGCGGCTTGGCCCGAAGGCTGCCGCCACTCTGTTCCGTCATCAAGGACTTGAGCGCGACCTGACCTGCGCTCGAGCTGCCTCGACGGTCACACCGTGCGCGCCTATCGGCGGGCCGTCGCAGCCACGCCGAGCGCGGTCGAGGCGGACCTCGGAGCTGGCCTCACGCCCTGTGTGAGTGGGCCGACCACCACCCCGTTGTCCGGATCGTCGCGGCTACCTCGACGACCCACCGACCGGCCCGGCCGCCGCCCTGACGACCAGCGCCTGCCGCACGCCTTACTGCTCAGGAGCCGGCGGGGATGCAGCCGCTGGCACCCACCACGCCCCACCGACCGTCCTCGTCCTGGGCGGTGCTCCAGGCGACGTAGTTGTCGTCGCTCTCGCGGAACTCGAGGTCGACGGCGTCCTCCGAGCGCTCGACGCGCTCGTAATCGTCCAGGCTGCCCGGCACCGCAGCCAGGGACGCCTCCGTTTCGAGCGCGTCGGCGACCGCGTCCTCGGCGGTGTCGAACGTCGGCTCGATCGCGTACTCCGCTTCGAAGCACTCTGTCAGGGCAGACTCGTCCGCCCCCTCCGGCTCCGACACCCCGCAGCCGGTGCCCACGACCAGCAGGAGCGCCCCGAGGCCCACCATCAGACGTCGCATGTCATGTCCTTTCGCGTCATCGAGGGTCTGACGTCGCGGCAGGCCGCTCGGTTCCCGCAGTTGACCCGGCGCCGCGCCGGCCGGGACTTCGGGCCCTAGTCGCGGCCCCTTGGCGTTGGGACCATCGCCGTGGTCTCGAGAGAGAGCGGTCACGGTCGGAGCCGACGGCGACCGCGACTGAGTCGCGGGGCGGTGACGCTCATGACCTGGGCGGGACGTCGAGGTAGCCGACTGCTGGCCTGGCTGTGCCTGGCGCTGCTGGCCGGCCTGACCGGTGCGATGGTGATCGTCAGCATGCTGTCGGCACGCGATCTGATCACCCTGGCGGGTGGGATCGCCGTGTTCGTGGTCGTCGCCGTCGTGTGGACCACGGCCGCGCTGCTGCTCGGTGTGCGCTGGTGGCGGTGGGCACGGCACGACCGGGCCGTCGCTGCGGATGGTGCCGAGGGGGCCGTCCTGGTGGCCTACGGCAGCCGCGAGGGCGGCACCGCGGAGATCGCCGGGCTCATAGCCGGGACCCTCTCCACCGTCGGCGTGCCGGCCGACGTCCGCTCCGCGCGCGAGGTTGCGCGCCTGGCCCCCTACCGGGCGGTGGTGCTCGGCGGGGCCCTGTACGGGGACCGGTGGCATCCGGATGCGCGGCGGTTCACCCGCCGGCACGCCCGGGAGCTCCGCGACCGACCGGTGTGGCTGTTCGCCAGCGGGCCGCTGGCGCCGGTCGCCTCACCGTCCGCGGTGCCGCCGGCCGGGCAGGTCATGGCCGCGGCCACCCGCATCCGGGCGCGGGGCACCGCCACCTTCGGCGGCCGGCTGTCGGCGGACGCCACGGGGCGCTCGGCGACCCGGATGATCGCCGACGGCAGCGCCGGCGACTTCCGCGACGACGAGCAGATCCGCCGCTGGGCGCTGGGCATCGCCGACCAGCTGCTGCGTGCGCGTGACACTGCCCGACCCTCGGCCCCGGCCCCCACCCGCCCCGGATGAAGGGCCCCGCCGGGTGACGAACCGGGCGGATCCACCGCCAGGATAGAAGGATGATGC
>SLQK01000248.1 GCA_007131525.1 Nitriliruptoraceae bacterium
TCCACCGATCCGGGGCCACCGGACCGGCCGAACATTGCACGACCCCGCAACCCCTACTGCATCGCGGAGGTATCACCCCATGAAGAAGAAGCTGATGGCTGCCTTGGCAGCCGGCGCGCTCGCGGTCATCCCCGCGTCCGCGGCCATGGCGCAGGAGAGCACCCTCGACATTCTGGTCGAGATCGTCGACACGTCGTTCGAGGGGGCTCAGGTCACCGTTGTCCACGGCATCCCCGGTGCTGATGGCGTCAACGTCGTCGAAGCGAGCGCCGGCACCCTCATCCCGAACTTCAACTTCGGCCAGGTCGTTACCACGACGCTCGATGCCGGGGTCGAATACACGCTGAACGTGTCGACGTCTGACGACATCGACGATGGTCTCTTCGACGACTTCGTGATCACCCTCGAGGAGGGCACCTCGTACGCTGTCGTCGCCCACCTCGACGAGGGTGGCGACATCGCCCTAACCCCGTTCGTGGTGAATGCTGGTGAGGGCGTGTCCGCCTTCCACACCGCTCAGTTCCCAGCCGTCGCCATCGTCGCTGGCGGTGAAATCGCTGCCGACGACCTCACCAACGGCAACGCCGCGCAGCTCGACCTTGAGCCTGGCACCACGCTGACCGACGTGGGCGTCGCAGCCGCGGGCTCCACCGACATCGCCCTGCCGGTCGCCGACGAGCTGACGATCGAAGAGGGCACGCGTGCGCTCGCCTTCGCGGTTGGGGCTCCGGCCGAAGAGGCCCCCGAGGACGAGGTCGACGAGGAGGCTGAGGAAGAGGTTGAGCAGCCCACGCACGTCGACTCCGGCACCGGTGGTCTGCTGGACACTGGCCTGCCCGTCTGGGTCGCCGCGCTGATGATCATGGGTGCCCTGGGCATCGCTGCCCCGGCCGTCGCCACCGCGCGTCGCCGCAGCTGACACCTCCGCACTGCAGGATGAAGGGGGCCCTCGGGCCCCCTTCTCCTCGTTCCAAGCACCACCCGACGCACCACCGGCTCCGAACCTGGACTGTCCGGCGGCCCCGGAATGTTCCCACCTCGACCCATGAGGACGCCCACCGTGAACCGCGTGTCGCTCGTCTCGGCCCTCGCCGGCCTCGCGCTGCTGGTCGGCGCCCCGGTCTCCTGGAGCCTGGCGCAGCCCGAGAGCACCGTCGGGGACCTCGACGCGGTCACACGTGCCGCACCGGCCGATACGGCCATGCCGCCCGACCTTGACCTCGAGGACGCCGTCCCGAGCCTGGTCCCCGACCCCACCGCGTTCGAGGCAGAGGAACCGGCGGCACCACCGGTCGCTGATCCCACCTGGATCCGCCTGCCATCCATCGGGGCCGAAGCACCGGTCGTCAACGTGGGGCTCGCGGACGACGGCGGGATGGAGATCCCCGACGACGTCAGCACCACCGGCTGGTACGAGCTTGGGGTCGCACCCGGTGAAGCCAGCGGCACCGCCGTGATAACCGGCCACGTCGACTCCCGTGAGCAGGGCCGGGGCGCCTTGTGGGACCTGCGCCGGATGGACGTGGACGACATCGTCACCGTCGACCACGCCGACGGATCCACCAGCGAGTGGCGGGTGGTCGCCCGCACGAGTTTCCCGAAGGACGAGCTGCCTGTAGCGGACATCTTCACCCGCTTCGGCGAACCGCGGCTCGTACTGATCACGTGCGACGGCGAGTTCGACCCGACCACGCGTAGCTACAGCGACAACGTGGTGGTCTTCACGGTCCCTGTCGACGCCTGAGCACCGCGGTCGCCCTGTCGACGCCCGATTCCAAGCGGTAGTGTTCCCGTTCCACCAGCAGCGGGAGGGACGGGCATGTCGAGGGTCGTGTGGCTCCTCGCGCTCGCCGCTCTGCTGCTGCTCGTCGCCGCTCCGACAGCGTGGCACCTGTCGCAGGTCCCTGACACGGTCGGCGACCTCGAGGCGGTCACGGCCCCGGCCCAGGAGGCCACCCCTGACCCACCGCCGGAGCTCGGCCCCTGGGGCGACGGTCTCACCCCGCAGCAGCCGGCGCGAGCGGTCGACGAAGAACCCGTCACGACGCCGGTGTCACTGCGCCTGCCCTCTCTCGGGGTGGTCGCACCGTTGGACGCCGTCGGCCTCGAACCCGACGGCGCCATGGAGATCCCCCACGACATCCGACGCGTCGGTTGGTACGAGCTCGGGGTGAAGCCGGGCGAGCCGGCCGGGACCGCGGTCCTCAGCGGGCACGTCGACTCCCGCGAGCAGGGGCGCGGCGCCCTGTGGGGGCTGAGGACACTGGACGTCGACGACGAGGTCGCGGTCGAGCACGAGGACGGCCGGACCACGACCTGGCGAGTCGTCGCGCGGACCTCCTACCTCAAGGAGCAGCTCCCGATCGCGGACATCTTCACCCGCTTCGGTGACCCTCGGCTGGTGCTGATCACCTGCGGCGGCGACTTCGATCGCAGTGCCCGTCGCTACACCCACAACATCGTCGTCTACGCCGTACCGGTCAGCGACGCCGAGGCCGATACCGACCAGGCAGCCTGATCGCCGGCGCCATCGAGCCCGCGGAGCCGCCTACCCGACCGGATCCTGGGTGAGCCGACCGTTGACGAGCCGCCAGCGCCCGTGTGGGTTCTCGTCACGGAGCGGCTCCGGCAGCAGCGCCTGGGGTGCGTTCTGGAAGGCCACCGGACGGACGAACCGGGCGATCGCCGCCGAGCCCACAGAGGTGTGCTGCACGAAGGTGCTCGCCGGGTAGGGGCCGGCGTGGTGCATCGCGTGGGTCACGGCGACCCCGGTCGGGAACTGGTTCCACACCACCCGGCCCACCTTGTGCTGCAGGGCGA
>SLQK01000252.1 GCA_007131525.1 Nitriliruptoraceae bacterium
CCGGTGAGGTCGGTGACCATGGTCTGGAAGGTGAGCAGCGCCTCGAGCCGCCCCTGGCTGATCTCCGGCTGGTACGGGGTGTAGGCCGTGTACCACCCCGGGTCCTCCAGCACGTTGCGCCGCAGGACCGCCGGGGTGATGGTCCCGTGGTGGCCGAGGCCGATCATCGGCGTGGCCGGCGTGTTCTGGGCGGCGATCGCCCGGAGCTCGGCGAGCACCTCGTGCTCGGGCGTGGCCTCGGGCAGGTCCAGGGGCGCGTCGTCACGGATCTTGCGGGGCACGGCCGCGTCGATCAGCTGGTCCAGCCGCTCGAAGCCCAGGGTCGCGAGCATGGCGGCGCGGTCGCTGGGACCGACACCGAGGTGGCGGCGCTGGAACCCGCCACGATCCTCGAGGGCGTGGACGACGGTGGGTGACGGCTGGGTCACGGTTGCTCCCTCGTACGGGTCCCTCGCGCGGGCCCCTCGCTGGGTGTCCCGGTTGAGTGTGTCGCTGGGTGTGTCGCTGGGTGCCTCGTGCGGGTGTCTCGTGCGGGTCGTGCCGCCGATGGCGAACGGTGGGTCACCGCCGCGACGGCGCCGCGATCGAACCAGCCCGGCGGCGGGAGGGCGAACACCTCGGCCTGAGCGCACGCCGGCGAGCGAACGGGGGCGGCTCCGGGCGTGGGCGTGGGCTCGGCCGGCGTCGCCTGGCGGGCCGCGGCCGGGTACCTGGTGGCCAGTAGCCTCCCGCGCCATGCTGCTCGGTGCGCACGTCCCCACGGCGGACCCCCTCGGCGAGGCCGCCCGGCGCGGCGCCGAGGTGGTCCAGATCTTCCTGTCCTCACCGCGGCAGTGGGCGGCCCCCAAGCCGCGGGCGGACACCACGGCGCTCCTCGGCAGTGGGCTGCCGATCTACGCGCACTCCCCTTACCTGCTGAACCTCGCCTCGGCGGACCCGATCGTGCGGGAGCGCTCTGCCGGCCTCCTGCAGGCCACCTGCGAGGCTGCTGCCGCGGTCGGTGTCCGCGGGGTCGTGGTCCACGGCGGGCAGACCGGGGCCGCTGAGGACCCGGCGCTGGGCCCGACCCGGTGGCGATCGGCGTTGGAGCGGCTGGAGACCACCGTCCCGGTCCTCATCGAGGACACCGCGGGCGGCGCGTACGCCGTGGCCACCACGATCGACCGGATCGCGCGGCTGTGGGAGGCGCTGGACGGGCTCGACACCCCGGTCGGCTTCTGCCTGGACACCTGCCACCTCCACGCCGCCGGGGAGCCGCTGCTGACCGGCACCGCCCGGTTGCTCGAGGTGGTCGGGCGGATCGACCTGGTGCACCTCAACGACTCCAAGGACGACCGGGGCTCGATGCGTGACCGGCACGAGAACCTCGGGGCCGGCCGGATCGACCCCGACGAGCTGGCGGCGGCGGTCAGGCTGGCCGACGCCCCCACGGTGGTCGAGACCCCGGGCGGCGCCGAGCTCCAGGCCGCCGACATCGCCTGGATGCGCGCCCGCCGCTGAGACCGGGCGCTGCGGTCAGGCCGCGGGGCCGGTCAGGCGTTGGCAGCGCCCGCGGCCGCGCCGCCGGTCTGCGGCTCGGCCACCTGCTCCGCGGCCACGACCCGCTCGGTGGGGAAGGCGGTGACCTCGCCCCTGAGCTCCTCGATCACGGGGTCGATCGCCAGGGCGAACACGCCCTGGCCCCGTCGCAGCAGGTCCAGCAGTCGCGCGTCATCGTCGAGCGCGTACACGGTCGTCCCGTCGGAGATGAGCGTCGTCTCCGCCAGGGAGCCGCCGGCGCGGCGCAGTTCCTCGACGGCCAGACGGACCTTCTGCAACGACACCCCGGTGTCGAGCAGCCGCTTGACGACCTTCAGGCGCACCACGTCGTCGAAGGAGTACAGCCGCTGCGTGCCCGAGCCCTCGGCCTTGCGGAAGGACGGCTCCACGAGGCCGGTCCTGGCCCAGTAGTCGAGCTGGCGGTAGGTGATCCCGACGATCTTGCACACCGTCGGGCCCCGGAACCCCTCGTACTCGTCGCCGACATCCAGCCGGAGCTGTCCTGCGTCCTGTTGGGCCATCGTCGCCGCGCTCCTACCGGGAACTGTCCCGTCTCGATCCTGGCACGCCAGGATCCTGGCGTCCTGCGCACCGGGCGGCCGCGGTGGAGCGGGGAAGCCTGCTGCCCTCCACTGCCGTTCCGTCGCCGCTGCGGTGGAGCGGATCGCCGGAGGACGCTCCACCGCTCCGGGAACGCGAAGCACATCGGTGGAACTTCCAGGGTGACCGTACGTTGCCGCGATCGCGACCGTCAACGCGAAGTTGAGGCCATCGCAAAGCTCAACGTCGACCTGAGGCTTAGTTCTGCTGCCTGCAACACCAGCAACACGGGTGGTCAAGTGCAACGAGGATGCACGACGATGGGCGTGAGCAAGCAGGCGGGTGACGCTCCGTGGCCTCGCCTGCCCGCTGGCGTTCGGTCCACCGAACGTGCGTGGGTCGCACGGGCGACGACCAGGGCGCGCGGATCACGCGCATGGCAGCACGGTGCAGAGGAGGCCAGGGCCCGCCGGCGGCCGGGCGCGATCTCCCCTGACGGCGCTACTGCTCCTTGAAGTCCTCGGGTGCGACCTCGTCGAGGAAGGCCCGGAACTGGCGGACCTCCTCCTCCTCGTCACCGCTGGAGGCGGCCCCACCCTCGTCGTCGTCCTCGATCTCGAGGCCGGCCTCGTCGAGGACCTCCTCGGCCGACAGGATCGGGACCTCCCCCATCCGCGACGCCAGGGCGATGGCGTCGGAGGGGCGCGCGGAGACGGTGTGGGGCTCCCCG
>SLQK01000201.1 GCA_007131525.1 Nitriliruptoraceae bacterium
CCGGTCGGCTCACCGTCGCCGGTGGTGGGCTGACGGGTCCGGGTGCGGGTGCGGGTCCGGGTCGTTGCCTCGTCGGCGTCCGAGCTCGTCTCCGCGCCCCGATCGGGCTCGGCGGTCTCGGCTCGTGCAGCTCGCCGGCGGTCGCGGTCGGCGTCGCGATCGCGGCCGCGCCCCTCACGCTCGCGGCCTCCCTTGGGGCGCCCGTCGGTGCTGCCGCGCCGCCGCTGGCGGGGACGGTCGGTGTCCTCACCTCGCTCGGCCTCCACCGGGTCGTCGCGTTCCCCCGTCCGGGTGGCGCCGGCCACAGCTCCCGCGGTGGCCGCGGCGGCAGCTGTGGTGACGGCAGCGGTCCGGGCACCCTTGTCCTGGTCCCGAGCCCGGTCAGCCCGGCGTGGCCGCGGGCTGCCGCTGCCTCGCTGACCCTCCCGCTCGCGCGCGTCGGCGGTCGGGCGGTCCCAGGGGCGGGTACTCGGTAGGTCGAACAGCTCCTCGAGCACCGGCGAGGTCGAGAAGACCTGCAGCAGCTCGGCGTCGGTGGCTTCGACCTTCTTGCGGATGACGTTGAGGCGGTCCACCTCGTTGAACTCCGCGAAGGTGATCGCCTTGCCCGACTCACCTGCGCGCGCCGTGCGGCCGATGCGGTGGAGGTACATCTTCTCGTCGTCGGGGCAGTCGTAGTTGACGACGTGGGTGACCCCTTGGACGTCGAGGCCCCGCGCCGCCACCTCGGTGGCGACCAGGACCGTGGCCTTGCCAGCGCGGAACCGGTCCAGATTCTTCTCTCGCTGGGACTGCCGCAGATCCCCGTGGATCGCGATGGCCGGGGTATCGAGCTCCTCGAGCTCGTTCACCAGACGGTCGGCCATGTGCTTCGTGCGCACGAAGACGTAGACGCCGCCGCGGTCCTCGTCCTGCAGGATCCGCGCCAGGAGTCGTGGCTTGTCCATGCGGTGGACCTGGAAGAAGTACTGCGTGACGTTGTCCGCGGTGGTCTTGACCTCGTGGTCGGCGCGGGTGAACGTGGGGTGGTTCATGTACCGACGCGCCAGCTTCACGATGGGCGTGGGCATCGTCGCCGAGAACAGCATCGTGTGGCGGTCGGGTCCCTGGCAGGCCTCGACCAGTCGCTCGACGTCGGGGAGGAACCCCATGTCCAGCATCTCGTCGGCCTCGTCGAGCACCAGCTGGGTCACGTTGCTCAGGTCGAGGTTCCCACGGTTGAGGTGATCGAGGAGCCGACCGGGCGTGCCGACCACCACGTGGACGCCGCCGGTGAGGGCGTCGATCTGTTCCTCGTAGCCGACGCCGCCGTAGACGCTGATGGAGCTGATGTCGAGGCTCGTGCCGATCCGAAGGTCCTCGTGGACCTGCAGGCACAGCTCACGGGTCGGGACGATGACCAGCGCCTGGGTCACCGCTCGCGACGCGTCGAGGCGTTGGAGCAGCGGGATCCCGAAGGCGAGCGTCTTCCCGGTGCCGGTCCGGGCCTGACCGATGAGGTCGTGGCCGTCCAGCGCCAGGGGGAGCGTCAGCTCCTGGATCGGGAAGGGGTGGGTGATGCCGCCGGCTTCGAGGGCGTCGCAGAGCGCCGGGTGGACACCGAGGTCTCGGAAGGTCTTGGTCACGTGCATCTCTCGTCCGGGCGATCCCCGGCGAGGTCGAGTCGGTGCGCACGCCTGGCGATCGCTGCTGGTCGTTGTCGCGTCGTCGCGACGGTGTCGGCACACGCGCTCCGCGGGTGCGGCGCCATGGGTGCCTGGGGCGTCGATCGTCTCGCCGCTCGGCGGCGGAGGCCCGGGATGCGCTCCCTGAGGCCGTGCTGACCATCCACGATGGTCAGGAGGGTAGCCCAGTGAGGCCACGGGCTCGGGGCGCGACGCCGACACGGCCCGGCCACTAGCGTCGGGGCTTCCCGCACCCCGGAGCCGCACCGTGGAAGCGTCGTTGCAGCGAGCCGAGCGGCTCGTGCTGCGCTACCTCGACCACGTGCGGACGCACGAGCCGGTGGAATCGACCCGGATCGGGATGACCGAACGCAACGGGTCGCTGCCGGATCTGGCCCCCGCGGCGCTTGCAGCGCGCAGTCGCGATCTGGCGGTCCTCGCGGCCGAGGTCGGCGCGGCGGCGCGCGAGCTGTCGGTGGTCCCGGGCGGTGCCGCGCGCGAGGCGCGGGGTGATCTGTCGCTGCTGGCCTCCGAGATCGAGTTCCGCCAGTTCCAGCTCGATGTGCGTCCCCGGCTGCTCCTGGATCCCCTCGCGGTGCTGGACACGATCGCCGCCGGGATCCACGAGCTGCTCGGCTGGGACGATGGGACGAGGGAGGACCGCTGCGCCCGCCTGGAGGCAGCTGCCCAGCGAGCTCGTCGTGTCCCGGTGCTCCTGGAGCAGGCGGGTGGCCTGCTGGTGTCGGCGCCGAGGCCGCACCTCGAGGTGGCGCTGCAACGGCTACCGGGCCTGCTCGAGCTCGTCCGCCACGTCCTGCCGGGTCGGGCCGACCAGCTGGGGGTCGACGTGTCACCGGCCCGTGACGCCGGGGAGGTCGCTGCCGAGGGGCTCGAGGCCTACGCGGCGCTGCTCGACGAGCTCCGTGGCGACCAGCCCGGGGAGTGGCGTCTCGGCCCGGAGCAGCACGCCACGCTGCTGAGGTCGGCCCTGGGCACGGTGATGTGGCCGTCGCAGATCGAGGATCGGGCCCGTACCTGGATCAGACGGACCCGGGCGCGGCTGGTGGAGCTGGCCGGTGCCACCTGGTCGGACCGCCTGCCCGGTGTGCCGCGGCCGGACGACGAGGACGTCCTCATCCGCTGCTCCCTGGAGGCCATCGCACGGACGGCGGTGTCCCGGGATGAGCTGCTGGTGGAGGCCCGCCGGGCGATCGCGGAAGCGCGGGCCTTCGCCACCGGCTCCGGGCTGACCGATGTGCCGCCGGCGGAGCGGCTCCGGATCCGCGAGCTCCCCGCCTACCTGCGCGGCCTCGCCGTGGCGTTCGTCACCCAGCCCCCGCCACTGCGCCCGGAGACCGGGTGCACCTACTACCTGTCCCCGGTCCCGTCGGGCTGGGATGGTGCCCAGGCGGCGGCCTTCCTCAGGGCCTACAACCCTGCAGCCCTACGCTCCCTGGCCATCCACGAGGGCTACCCGGGCCACGTGGTGCAGCTCGAGCACGCCTCCCGGCACCCACGGCTGGCCCGGCGCCTGCTCGCCCGGCCGGTGTTCGCCGAGGGGTGGGCCGTCTACATCGAGCGCGAGGTGGTCCGCGCTGGCTTCGCCGAGGACGGGGCGTCGACCGTCACCGCGGCGGACTACCAGGTGATCCAACTGTGCAACGAGCTGCGGATCGCTGCCACCGCCCTCGTCGACGTGGGGTTGCACGCCGCCACGCTGACCGAGCAGGAGGCGGTCGATCTCCTGCGCCGGACCGCCTACCAGGAGCCAGCGGAGGCGCGGGCGACGGTCTCGCGGGCCCAGGTCACCGCCGGGCAGCTCAGCTCCTACTTCGTCGGGGGGGAGGAGCTGACCGACCTTCGCGTCCAGGTCGAGGCCCGCGCAGGGTCGGGGTTCGACCTGCGCACCTTCCACCAGCGGCTGCTGTCCCACGGCACGCCGACCGTGTCGGTGGTGGCCGCTGCCCTCGCCGACGAGGCCCCAGCGCACCGGCCCTTCGCTGCGACGGCCTGACCCGGCAACTGTGAGCGCTCAGCGCACAGAATGCAACGCTCCGTAGCTGTTCGACCGCCATCGGTGTTCTGGGTCTGGCTGTGTCACGGATGTGGCCGCTAAGGTGTCCGCGTGGGTCAGGATGGGCAGTGGAACCGTCCTCAGCGTCCGGTTGCCACTGCGGGGACCGTGCAGACCCACCGTGTGCCTCCGGCGACGCGGACCTGGGTGCGCGTCGCTCGGGACCAGGCCACGGCTCGATGATCGCGCAGCTCGTTGGGGCAGACGGGGAGGTGGACCGTGAGCGGGACGGCCCGGCCATGCTGACCCCCGAGGATGGTGAGATCGAGCGCGCCATCGCGTCCGTGGCCGGGGTCGCCTCCGCGTCGTTGCGGCGGGACCCGGCGACGGGTCGGACCCGGCTACGCCTGAAGCTCAAGCCAGGCGAGGACGCGGAACAGGCCACCTGGGCGGTCGCGGCCACCCTCCGTGAGCGGTTCGGCATCGCGCTCGATCCCGACGCCATCCGGCCGGTGCTGACCGTCGACGAGGTCGCGCCGGCCGCGCAGGACGAGAGCACCGTCCCACCAGGGCAGGACACCGCTGCCGTCGGGGGTGAGGAGGACACCGCTGCCGTCGGGGGCGAGGAGGACACCGCTGCCGTCGGGGGTGAGGAGGACACCTCGGCTGCGGCCGAGGAGGCCCCGGGACCCTTCGCCCCCGGTCCTGAGGTGGCACCACCGACGGCGCCACCTGCCCCGCCGCCCCCTCCGGTCACGACGGTCCCGCTGGTCCCACCGACAGCCACGCGTCCCGAGGAGGCCACCGACACGCCTGGGGCAGATGACCGGGCGGGGCAGCAGGCACGGGCGAGGATCACCCGCCTCGACGTCCAGCGTGGCGACCACCGGGTCGAGGTCAGTGTCGGCCTTCGTCACGGGGAGATCAGCGCCGAGGGGGTGGCACGGGCAGCCCTGACCGCCCGCAGCGTCCAACGCGCGATCGCCGAGGCGACGGCGTCGGCGCTGCAGCAGCTGATCGCGGCGCCGTTGCTGATCGCGATCGACCGGGTCGACGTCGAGCCGGCGGCCGATCCCGCACGCGCGCTGGTCACCCTCACGCTGATGGCTGATCGCGGGGAGGAGGAGCTGATCGGCGTGTCGCTGGTCCGCGGTCAGCCGGACCACGCGGTCGTGCGTGCCACGCTGGATGCCTGCAACCGTCGCCTGGCACGCTTCCTCGACCCCTCGCCGACGGGGCCGCTCGTTCCCGCCAGCTGACGAGGTCCGGACCGGCCCGGCGTGCCGGTGGCTCATCCTCGCAGTGGCAGCGCCTCGTCGCGGGCGAGGGCGGCATCCTCGGTCAGTCGTTCGCCGGCCGGCTCCAGCAGGTCCAGGCCTTGGGCGGTGAACCGCCGGGCGACCGCGATGCCGCGGCCGTCGCCGTGGTGGTCCAGGTCGTGCTGAGCCTGGGCCGCGAGCAACGCCGCCTGCAGGCTGCGGCCCAGCGTCAGGGCGAACCGTCGGGCACCGTGCTCCATGGCGGGCCGGCCGTGGTCGCTCGCGGTCCGCAGCCAGGCGACCGCCGCGTCCGCCGCATCCATCGCCTGCTGGCCGATCGTCGCCAGCTGCGGGTCCGTGGTGGCCGACGCCGCCCGCCGGATCTCGTCGAGGTAGCCGGGCAGGGTCTCCTCACGCTGCAGGGCGCGGAGCACGTCCAGTGACAGGACGTTGGTGGTCCCCTCCCAGATCGGCAGCACCTGGGCGTCCCGCAGGAGCTGGGGCAGGTGGGTGTCCTCGATGTAGCCGGCGCCCCCGAAGGCCTCGAGCCCCTCACTCGTCCCGGCGACGGCCTGCTTCCCGGTGGTCAACTTCGTGATCGGCAGCAGCAGGCGCAGGGCCGCGCGTTCCAGGTCGGTGGCCACGCCGGCCTCCTCGCGGCCGAGCAGGGCCACGGTTCGGAACACCAGCTGGAGGCTCGACTCGTGCTCGACCCGCAGCCAGGCCAGGGTCGCCTGGTGCAGCGGGTGGTCGATGATCGCGCCGCCGAAGGCATCGCGCCGCGTGGCGTAGTCGCGGGCGAGCGCCAGGGCCCGTCGCAGCGAGCTCGCGGCGATCACCGAGTTCCACAGCCGCGTGATCGCCAGCATCGGGGTGATGGCCCGGGTGCCGTCCGACGGTGTGCCGACGAGGTGGGCGACCGTGCCCTCCAGGGCGAGCTCCGCGGTGGGCATCTGGCGGGTGCCGAGCTTGTCCTTCAGCCGCAGCACCCGCACGCCGTTGAGCCGGTCCTGCTCGTCGCGGACCTCGAGGTAGAACATCGCCAGGCCCCGCCCGCCCGGGCCGTTGCCCTCGGGGCGTGCGAGGGTCAGGGCCATGTCCGCGGTGACAGCGGAGGTGAACCACTTGGTGCCGGTCAGGCGCCAGATCGCCCCGTCCTGGACCGCCACGGTCTCCGATCGGCCCACGTCGGAGCCACCGGCTCGCTCGGTCATCCACTGGCCCGAGGTCCAGGCCTGCTCCGGGTCCCGGCTGGTCAGCCGGGGCAGTGCGCGATCGATCAGGGCCCGGTCACCGTGGGCGAGCAGGGTCGCCGCCGCCCCGTCGGTCATGGCGAACGGGCAGGAGTACAGCGCGCTGGAGGGCCCGTACAACGACACCAGCGCCATCTGGTGGACGCGGGAGTGCTCCCCGTGGACCCGCTCGTAGGCCGTGGCCACCACGCCGGCGCGCTTGCCGACGTCGCCGATGCGTTCCCACACCGGGGACACCTCGACGTCGTCGATGCGGTTGCCCCAGGCGTCGAAGGGCCGCAGCCGGGGTTCGTGGGCGGGTGTGTCGCACTCGTCGGACCACTGCTTCAGATCGGTCGCCGCGAGCAGGCCCATCTCGGCCAGCGACGGGGTGATCTCGTCCTGGACCTCGGGGGGCAGGGTGCGCGCCAGCAGCCGCCGCAGCGCGGTGTCCTCGGCCCACTCGTCACGCAGACGGGGTGGGTCCTGGAGGTGTCCGAGTCGCTCCACGGTCGTCATCGGTCGCTCCCTCTCCGTCGGCCGGCGGGCAACGGAACGTTCCCGAGGACACCGTACCGCGGGAGCGTCCGATCACCGGTCGGCGTAGAGCGCGACCGCCACCGCGGTGGCCAGGTTGAGGCTCGACACGCCCGGACGCATCGCGATGGCCCGCCGCTCGTCGGCCCGGGCCAGCAGCGCGTCGGTCAGCCCACCCCGCTCGGTGCCGACCAGCAGCAGACCGTCGGTGGGCAGCGGCGAGCCGTGCAGCGGTGTGCCCCCCGGGTCCAGCGCGACGACGGGCCGGTCCGTGGCCGGGAGCACCTCGGCGCGGGCGGTGGGCAGGGCGAACTGCAGTCCGGCGGCGGCCCGGACGGCCGTCGGGTGCCACGGGTCGGCGTCGCCGAGGGTCAGCACACCACCGGCCCCCGCGGCCGCCGCGACGCGGACCGCCGCCCCGAGGTTGCCCAGGTGGCGGGGGCGGTCCAGCACCAGGATCCGACCGGAGGCCTGCAGGACGTCGCCGACCGTCACGCGTGGGCGTCGCGCGACCGCCAGGCAGGGCGAGGGCAGGGGACGGGGCACCAGGCGCTGCCAGCGTGCCGGTGCGAGCTGGACCACCCGCGCCGCGACCTCGTCGACCACGTCCGGCGCCAGGTCGGTCAGCAGGGTCAGCAGCCCGGGCTGGTCGTCGGTGGCCACCACCTCGATGTCGGCTCCGAACCGGAGCGCGTGCTTGAGGGCGTGGGCCCCCTCCAGCCGGACCCGGGTCGTGTCGCCGCCAGCGGCGGCCACCCGGTCGGCCACCTCCTCCTCACCGGGTCGTGCGTACCCTGCGCCCATGCCTGCCATCCTCGTGCTCGTGTTCATCCTGGTGCCCCTGGCCGAGATCCTCGTGATCGTCCAGGTCGGTGCGCTGATCGGAGGGTGGTGGACCGCGGCGATCCTCGTGGCCGACAGCCTGCTCGGTGCCTACCTGCTGCGGGTCGAGGGTCGTCGCGCGTGGGGTGAGTTCCGCACCGCCCTGGAGGAGGGCCGCTGGCCGGGCGACGAGGTCGCCCAGGGTGCCCTCATCATCGTCGGTGGCACGCTCCTGCTCACCCCCGGGTTCCTCACCGACGCGGTCGGGTTCCTGTTCCTGCTCGGGCCGAGCCGCCGCATGGTGTCGCGCCGGCTGCGGGCCCGCGTCAGCACGGCAGCGACCGCCGGCCCGTCGCCAGGCCCAACGGGCGGGTCTGGGCGGCCGTCCACCCCGGGGTCCCCAGGAGCTGGACGCAGGCCAGGGCCCGGACCGACGCCCGGTCCGCGACGCGACGATGACGACCTCGTGCTGGACGTCGAGGTGGTGGAGATCCGGCGCGAGCAGCCGCCCTCGCGGCCGGCCGGTGACCCTCCTCGGGCGGGGACAGGCGGCGGGGATGAGGCCCCGCCGGCCCGCGAGGACCACGACGACGACCACGACGGCGACCCCGGCGACCCCGGCGACGACCCGGCCGCCGGGCGCGATCGCGGTGGGGGTCGCACCGGCGGCTGACCGCGGTCGCCCAGGCGTGCACCCGCCGGTTCGTTCGCGCACCCGGGTGCTCACTATCGTTCGCGCAGAGGTCGGCGCCGCGGCAGGCGGCCTGGGAGCCCCGACCCGACGAGCACGGCGCCCACCGGCAGCCGGGGGAGGTAACGAACGTGGCAGCGAGCAACGCCATGCAGGCCATCCACGACGCGATCCACGAGGACGCGCCCGGCGAGGAGCTCGCGGCGCTGCCACTGCCCGAGACGATGCGGGCGTGTGTGATCCGCAAGGAGGACGAGCACGTCTTCGACGGCGTGCCCGAGGAGGAGCAGGACCCCTCCCGCACCCTGCACCTCGACGAGGTCCCGATCCCACCGCTCGGACCCGGTGAGGCCCTGATCGCGCCGATGGCCTCGGCGCTGAACTACAACACGGTGTGGTCCGCGCGGTTCGCGCCGGTGTCCACCTTCCGGTTCCTGGAGCGGTTCGGGCGGTCCTCCGAGCTCGGTGCCCGCCACGATCTCGACTACCACATCCTCGGCTCGGACGCCGCCGGCGTGGTGCTGCGCACCGGTCCCGGCGTGACCCAGTGGAAGCCGGGCGACCGGGTCGTCGTGCACTGCAACTACGTGGACCTCGAGCACGCGGCCGGGCACATGGACTCGATGCTCGACCCCGACCAGCGGATCTGGGGCTTCGAGACCAACTTCGGTGCGCTGGCCGACATCTCGATGGTCAAGGCCAACCAGCTGCTGCCGATGCCCGACCACCTCGACTGGGAGGAGGCCGCCTCGCTCGGGCTGGTGCTGGCCACCGCCTACCGCATGCTGGTGAGCCCCAACGGCGCGCAGATGAAGCAGGGTGACGTGGTGCTGATCTGGGGCGGCACCGGCGGGCTCGGCGGGTTCGCCTGCCAGCTGGTGCTCAACGGGGGCGGGGTGCCCGTCGCCGTGGTGTCGTCTGAGGCCAAGGCCGAGCAGCTGCGGGCGATCGGGGTGGAGCACATCATCGACCGCAAGGCCGAGGGGTACCGCTTCATCGACGACGAGGACAACATCGACGAGTCGGAGCTGCGGCGCTTCGGCAAGCGCATCCGCGAGCTCGTGGGCCAGGACCCCGACATCGTCTTCGAGCACCCCGGCCGGACCACCTTCCCGGCGTCGGTGTACGTGTGCAAGCGGGGCGGCATCGTGGTGACCTGCGCCTCGACCACCGGCTACAACCACGTCTACGACAACCGGGTGCTGTGGATGCGGCTCAAGCGCATCATCGGCTCGCACTTCGCCAACTACGCCGAGGCGTGGGAGGCCAACCGGCTCGTCGACCTCGGCATGCTGCAGCCGATCCTGACCGAGACCTTCCCGCTCGCCGACATCGGCCAGGCCGCGCTGAAGATGCACCGCAACGAGCACACCGGCAAGCTCGGCGTGCTGGTCGGCGCGCGCGAGGAGGGCCTCGGGGTGCGCAACACCGCGCAGCGGACCCAGCTCGAGGACCGCATCAAGCTGTTCCGCGAGCTGGCCTGATCGTCGGGATCGGTGGTGGTCCGGGTGGCGTCCGACCCCCGGGCCACCGTGGCGGTGCTCAGCGGCGGGTCAGCAGCTGCAGGACGTACCAGAACAGCAGGGCGATCGACGAGAACAGATGCACCGCCGCGGCGGTCTCCGTGCCGAGCGGGTAGGAGCGGTACACCTTCTGGGTGTCGTAGAGGATCGCGGCCCCGGCGAAGCCGATCATCGCGATCGAGAACCACACCCCGAGCCCCGTACCGAACAGCACCGAGCCGACGATCAGCAGCAGGGCGAGCACGCCGCCCCACATGAGGAAGCCCCGCAGGAAGCTGAAGTCCTTGCTGGTCGTGATCGCGATGATCGACAGGGCGACGAAGGCCACGCCCGAGATCTGCGCGGCCAGCTCGATGGTCCCCGGTGGGCCCTGGACCTGGGCGATGACGAGGGGTGTGGCGAACAGCAGGACGTTGGCGGCGACCACCACGGCGTAGGCGGCGTACTGCCCAGCAGCAGACCTGGTCCGGTACAGCATCGAGGTGGACATCCAGGACACGATCATGAACCCACCCAGGATCAGCAGCCAGCTCACGCCGAGGACGAACTCTGCGATCGCGTAGGCCAGCCCGGTGGCGAACAGCCACCAGGATCCGAGGATGAACCCACCGATCCCGGCCAGCAGGCGCACGTAGACGCGCGTCATGTAGGCCTGCCGGTCGGCGACCGGAGCCTCGGCGACGGGGATGGCGGGTGAGTAGGGCGCGGCCATGGGAGCCTCCGTTCGTGCGGTGACGGGAAGGTAGCCCGTCAGCGGCGGTGGAGTGGCTGGCCACGTGGCCCGCTGTCGCCCTCGTGAGCGCTCTGGTACGCTGTCCTTCATAGCGCGCCCGTCGGGGCGCGTTCTCGTGCGAGGACCTCGGTGGCACGCCCTAGCGTCGTCGGCCGCGTCGTCCGAGCCGTCGCCGAGGCGCCGATGCCCGTCCCCCCGACGTCATCCCCCCCGCTCCCGCGGCGCCGGTACCGCCCGGAGGAAGCCATGAAGTCCGACATCCACCCCGACTACAAGCTGGCCACGGTCAGGTGCTCCTGCGGGAACACCTTCGAGACCCGCGCCACGGTCGAGCGCATCAGCGTCGAGCTGTGCAACCAGTGCCACCCCTTCTACACCGGCAAGCAGAAGCTCGTCGACACCGGAGGCCGGGTCGACCGTTTCAAGCGCCGGATGGAGAAGGCGAAGAAGTAGCCCCCGGTACTTCCC
>SLQK01000260.1 GCA_007131525.1 Nitriliruptoraceae bacterium
ACCACTGGCAGCGGCCCTGGACCGCACCGGCTCCCCAGGCTGTCGAGGCCCCCGCCAGTGACGATGGACCCACCGCCACCGCTGACCAGGCCGCCACCAGCGCCGACGAGCCGGTCGCCGGTACGGCACCAGCTGGCGGCGATCCGGACCACTGGCAGCGCCCGTGGGAAGCGGCACAGGCCCCTGCCGACGCGGCTCCGAGCGCAGCCGAGGCACCGGCCATCGCCGACGCAGCGAGCGCAGCCGAGGTGCCGGCCACCGCCGACGAGTCGGCCCCCGTGGCCGTCGCCGCCGATGCGCCGGATGCCGACCTGCCGCACTGGCAGCAGCCGTGGGAGGCCAGCGAACCCGGGCAGCACGAGCAGCCCGAGCCCGCGGCTGCGCCCTGGACGACGACACCGACGGCCGAGCAGCCTGAGCCGGACACGACGCACGAGGTCGATCTCGATCGGATCGGCGAGGAGCTCGGATCGGGCTCGGAGGCGGCGGACCCCGCACCTGCCCCGGCGACGGTGAGCGAGGCCGGTGGGCTCGATGAGATCATCCGCGCCGCAGCCAGCGACACGCCGGGGGACGACCCGGCGGCCGATGCGGCGGACGACCCGCTGACCGCCGGGGAGGGCGACCCGGCTACCGCCGCGGACGGCGACGTGGCTGCCGCTGCGGAGGGCGACCCGGCTACCGCCGCGGACGGCGACACCAGCGACGACGACACCGCTGGCGCGCACGCGATGGCCTCCGGAGCGCCGACCTCGGAGGAGCGTCCACACTGGCAGCAGCCCTGGACCAGCGCCACACCAGCCCCATGAACGACGACACCCGGCCCGAGGACGAGGGGCAGCGTCCGCCGCCGTCCACCGGAGGCGACGGGTCCGGGCAGCCGCCGCCACCCGCTCCCCCACCGGCCGCGACGCCACCCCCGCCGGGGGCCCCGCCGCCGGTCTCACCTCCGCCCCCCAGCGCACCCGCGGCCTGGTCGCCAGGTCCACCGCCCGAGGCTGCCACCACCACCAACGGCATGGCGACGGGCGCGATGGTGACCGGCATCGTGAGCCTGCTGCTCGCCGTGGTCGGGGTGTTCGTGCTGCCGTTGTTCCTCGCCGTCCCCGGCGGGATCGCCGCGATCGTGCTGGGTGCCGCCGGCCGCAAGCGGGCGAAGAACGGGGCTCCGGGCGGTGGCCAGGCCACGACCGGCATCGTGACCGGCATCGTGAGCCTGCTCGTGTCGGCCATCTGGGTGGCGCTGGTCGTGGTACTCGGTGCCCAGTTCCTTGCCGAGTTCTCCGACGAGCTCGCGGAGCTCGAGGCCTGCATCGAGGAGACCGGTGACCCCGACCTGTGCCGCGATCGGTTCACCGAAGAGATCTTCGAGCAGCTGGATCGGTGAGCCCCGGTGCGCTGTGAGACCTGCGGCGCCGGATCAGCCGTGCAGTGGCGCCCGGGCACCGAGGTGGTGGTCGGCACCGTCGCGGGGGTCCTCGATCGCCGCCCCGTGCTGGTGTGCCCGTCAGGTCACGTCCGTGCCGCCCCCGGGGGAGCCGCGGCCGCCGGCTCCGCCGTCGACGTCCAGCTGCCCCAGGCCCGACGCCGGTGGCGCCGCGGTGATGCCTGCGTGACCTGCAAGGCTGGTCTCGACCTGCCGGTCCGGCGCACCCGTCGTTCCATCACCGTCATGGCGGCGGCGCTGGCCGTGCACACCCTCCACCTCGACGTCCCCATGACCCGCTGCGGCGACTGCGGCACCGATCAGCTGCCCACCCGCTCCGCCGCGGACCTCCGCGAGGTCGTCGCGGCCGTGTACCGGCCCGACGAGCCGGCCGAGGGCGCCTGAGGGGAGCTGGACGAGGGCTGCTGTTCGGAGCCTGCTCGTCAGGGGCGGTCGACGGGTGGGATGCGGCGCACCGGCACACCCCGGGCCGCCATGGCCTCCTTGACCTCGGCGATCGTCACCTCGCCGAAGTGGAAGATCGACGCGGCCAGGACCGCGGAGGCGTTGCCGTCCTGCGCGGCCGCCGCCAGGTGGTCGGCCGAGCCGGCACCGCCCGAGGCGATGACCGGGACCGACACCGCCGCGGTGACCTCCCGGAGGAGCGGGAGGTCGAACCCGGCCTTCGTGCCGTCCTGATCCATCGAGGTCAGCAGGATCTCGCCGGCCCCGAGGTCCGCGGCTCGCGCGCACCAGGCGATGGCGTCCTGCCCGGTCGGGGTGCGGCCGCCGTGGATCACCACCTCGAACCCCGCGGTCGGGTCGGCGGGGTCGCGCCGTCGGGCGTCGACGGCGACGATCACCGACTGGCCACCGACGGCGGCGGCGGCCTCGGCCAGCAGCTCGGGTCGCTGCACGGCCGCGGTGTTGAACGCGATCTTGTCGGCGCCGGCGTGCAGCATCCGGCGGGCGTCCGCGACGGTGCGCATCCCGCCCCCGACCGCGAAGGGGATCGATACCTCCTCGGCCGTGCGGGAGACGACGTCCAGCATGATGTCGCGCTCGTCGCTGGAAGCGGTGATGTCGAGGAACACGAGCTCGTCGGCACCGGCACGGTCGTAGGCCCGGGCCAGCTCGACGGGGTCACCGGCGTCCCGCAGCTCGACGAAGCGGATCCCCTTGACCACCCGGCCCTCGGTGACGTCGAGACAGGGGATCACCCTGACCGCGAGCCCGTCCGGCGCAGCGGCATCGATCACCACCTCGCGGGACGGGACCGTCCCGGGGTCACTGCGGCGAGACGGCGAGCTCGCCGGGGCGTCGGGGGGTGTCTCGTTCATGCGGGGCTCCGGGTCGCGTCCAGCGCCTCGGCAAGGGTGAAGGCCCCGCTGTACAGGGCCTTGCCCACGATGGCGGCGTCGACGCGCTCGTGGCAGGTGGCCAGCTGCTCGAGGTCGGCCAGGGAGCTGACCCCGCCCGATGCGGTGACCGCGGCGTTGGTGGCGTCGGCGACGCGCTGCAGCATCTCGACGTTGGGTCCCTCAAGCATCCCGTCCTTGGCGACGTCGGTGTAGACGAACCGCGGGACACCCATGGCCGTGAACCGCTCCAGGGCCTCGAAGAGGTCCCCGGCCTCCTCGGTCCACCCGCGCGCCTGCAGGGTCGTGCCGCGGGCGTCGAGGCCGACGGCGATGCGCGGGCCCACCTCGTCGAGCACGCGCTGCACGAAGCCGGGATCGGTCAGGGCCATCGTGCCGATCACGACCCGCTCGGCGCCGTAGCTGAGGGAGGCCTGCACGTCCTCCAGGGTCCGCACACCCCCGGACGCCTGCACCCGGCACCCCGTCTCGGCGACGATCGCCTCGATGAGGTGGCGGTTGCGCGGCTCACCGGTGAAGGCAGCGTCGAGGTCGACCACGTGCAGCCAGCTGGTCCCGGTGGCCGCGAACCCGCGTGCCACCTCGACGGGATCCTCGCCGTACACCGTCTCCGCATCGGCCCGGCCCTGGGTCAACCGCACGGCCCGCCCGTCACGGATATCGATCGCGGGGTAGAGGGTGAGCACGGGCGACCTCACAGCGGGGTAGGACGGACGGTGCAGCCTACGCCGCCGCCGCGGCATGATGGACCACACGGCCGTCCGCCCCCGCCGCCCCGAACCGCCGACGACCGCCACCACCGACCACCGATCCCCCACCCGACCGGAGCAGCCCCCGTGGGCAGCGTGCACCTGTACGACCTGCGCGTCACCAAGGACGGCACCGAGGTGCTGCACGGCATCGACCTGCGCGTGGACGCACGGGAACGCCTCGCCGTGCTCGGGCCCTCGGGCGCGGGCAAGTCCACCCTGCTGCGCGCGGTCGCGGGGCTCGATCCCGTCTCCGGCGGGCAGGTGGTGCTGGACGGGCGCGACGTCACCGACGTGCCCACCCGCGACCGCGAGGTGTCGATGGTCGCCCAGACCGCCGGGTTGATCCGCCACCTCGACGTCGGGCAGAACGTGGCGTTCCCGCTGTGGGTCCGTGGGGTGGAGGAGGCGGAGCGCGAGCAGCGGGTCGAGGCCGAGGCCCGGGCCTTCTCCCTGCGCGGGATCCTGCGCCGCAAACCCCGCACGCTGTCGGCCGGCGAACAGCACGAGGTCGCGCTCGCCCGGTCGCTGGTGCGCCGCGGCGGTGTGCTGCTGCTCGACGAGCCCTTCGCCCAGGCCGACGCGCCCCGGCGCGGCATGCTCGTGCAGGAGCTGATCCGGATCCAGGAGGGCTACGGCGTGACCCTGCTGCTGGCGACCAACGACCAGCGGGTGGCGATGAGCCTCGCCCATCGCTGCGCGGTGCTGCACCACGGCCACCTCGTGCAGGTCGCCACCCCGACCGAGCTGTACGAGCGACCGGCCACGACCTTCGTCGCCGGCTTCCTCGGCTCGCCGGCCATGAACCTGCTCCCCGGGCGCATCGAGCGGCTCGCCGGCCGGATCCAGATCGCGGCCGGACCCTTCCGCATCACCAGCGCGTCACCCCGCATCAGCCGCTGGGTCGACAACGACTGCACCCTGGGCGTCCGCCCTCACGACCTCGCCCGCGCCACCGACGACGAGGTGGTGGTGATCGAGGAGGTCGTGCGCCGCAGCGCCTTCCTGGGCTCGGAGGTGGAGGTGGCCGTCGGCAGCTCCGACGACGAGGCTGACCAGGTGGTGGCGATGCTCGACCGACCCGCACCGAGGCTCGGTGAGCTCCTGCGCCTGGCCGTGCCACCCGAGAAGGTGCACGTCTTCGCACCCGACGGCCGGATCATCGCCCACGGCGTGTGACGCGGGGGAGCTAGCCGAGCCCCTCGAGCCAGTTGCGGAGCAGCCGGGCCCCGACCGGACCGGACTTCTCCGGGTGGAACTGGGTGCCGACCACGCTGCCCTCCCGCACCAGGCAGGGGAAGGCCACCCCGCCGTAGACCGTCCGGGCCACGACGTGGGAAGGGTCGGTCGGCACGGCGAAGTAGGAGTGCACGAAGTACAGGCGCTCCCCCGCCACGCCGTCGAGCAGGGGGTCGTCCTCGGCGCCCTCGGCGGCGCGCACCACGTCCCACCCGATGTGGGGGACGACCGCGGTCGGCGGGAACCGCTCCACGCTGCCGGGCAGCAGGCCGAGCCCGGGTTCGTCCCCCTCCTCGGACCCGCTGTAGAGCAGCTGCATCCCGACGCAGATGCCGAACACGGGGCGCTGGGCCGCGATGGCGTCGCGGATCACCTCCTCCAGACCCGAGGCCCGCAGCTGGGCCATGCAGCTGTCGAAGTTGCCGACCCCGGGGATCACGAGCACGTCGGCGCTGCGCGCCTCGTCGGCGGTGCGCACGATCCGCGCCGCCGCGCCGGCGGCGTCGAAGCCGCGTTTGGCGGAGCGGACGTTGCCGGCGTCGTAGTCGAGGATCGCGGCCGTGAGGGTCACTGCAGGACGCCCTTGGTGGAGGGTGTCCCGGTCCCGGTCACGGCGACCGCGCGGCGCAGCGCGACCGCCACCGCCTTGAACACCGACTCGAAGGTGTGGTGGGTGTTGTCGCCGGACAGGTTGTGGACGTGGAGGGTGATCCGGCTGTTGGCCACGACCGACTCGAAGAAGTGCTTGACGAGGCTGGTTTCGAAGTTGGTCCCGATCACCTCGATCGGCACGGTGCAGTCCCACACCAGGTAGGGCCGGCCCGACAGGTCGATCGCGACGCGGGTCAGCGCCTCGTCGATCGGCACGGTGGCGTCGCCGAACCGCTCCACACCGGTGCGGTCCCCCCAGGCCTCGGCCAGCGCCTGCCCGAGCGCGATCCCGACGTCCTCGACGGTGTGGTGGGCGTCGATCTCCAGGTCGCCATCCGCCTGGATGCGCAGGTCGAGGCGGCCGTGCCGGCCGAGCTGGTCGAGCATGTGGTCGAAGAACGGCACACCGGTGTCGACGTCGCTGGTGCCCGTCCCGTCGAGGTCGACCTCCACCGTGATGGTGGTCTCCCGGGTGGTACGACGCACGGTGGCGGTGCGGCTCACGGTGGCGGTGCGGCTGGTCACGGTCGGTCCTCTCGGGCTGGGGTGGCGACCACGCAGGCTACGGCGCGGCGCCGCGTCCCGTCATCTCCGCCCCCGGCGGTCGGTGGTCGGCGGCCGGCGGTCGGTGGTCGGCGGCTGGCGGCTGGTTCAGGCGAGCGCCCGCTCCAGCGCGGCCAGGAAGGCGTCGTTCTCGGCCTCGGTCCCGATCGTCACCCGGACACACCCCTCGAGCCGGGGCTGGCGCGAGAAGTCCCGGACGAGCACACCCTGGGCGAGCAGTCGGTCGAACAGGTCCTCGACGCCGGTCCGGATCAGCACGAAGTTCGCCGCCGAGGGGAACACCTCGACGTCCTCGCGGGGCGACACCGCGGCCGCGACCCGCTCGCGCTCGCTCGCGATCCGGCGCCGGTGCTCGAGGAAGCTCGCCTCCTGCTCCAAGGCGACCAGGCCGGCGACCTGCTTGACGGCATCGAGGTGGTAGGGCAGCCGGACCTTCTGGACGTCGTCGACCACCCAGGTCGGGCCCAGCAGGTAGCCCAGCCGCAGCCCCGCCAGGCGGAAGGCCTTCGACAGGGTGCGGACGATCACGAGCCGGGGCAGCTCGTCGAGCAGCGGCAGGGCGGCGAGGTGGTCGTCGGCGAACTCGATGTAGGCCTCGTCCACCACCACCAACGCCCGCGAGCCGTCGTGCAGGGCCCGGATGGTCTCGTGGCTGACGGGCGTGCCGACCGGGTTGTTGGGCGTGGGCAGCAGGATCAGGTCGGGATCGTGGGTGGCGACGGCCTCGGCGGCGACCGCCGGGGTCAGCTGGAAGCCCACGTCGAGGTCGACCTCACGCATCGGGGTGAGCGAGGTTCGGCACAGCTCGGGGTACATCGAGTAGCCGGGGCGGACCCCGAGCGCGAGCCGGTCCGGGCCGCCGTAGGCCTGGAGGAGCTGCTGGAGGATCTCGTTGGAGCCGTTGGCGGCCCACACCCGCTCCGTCGGCAGGCCGAGGCGGTGGCCGAGCGCGCGGCGCAGCTCCCGCACGCCACGATCCGGGTAGCGGTTCAGCTCCAGGCCCTGGATGCGCCGGCCGACCTCGGCGAGGTAGCCGGGTGGGGGCGGCTCGGCGGTCTCGTTGGTGTTGAGCCGGACGGCGACGTCCAACTGCGGCGCGCCGTAGGGCTCCACCTCGGCGAGATCGGGACGGACCGGCACCCGTTCCGGGCCGCCCGGGCGGGTGCGGCCGCTGGGCCCGTCACCGAGGCTGCCGCCGCTCGGGTCGGCCGCGCTCACGCCTCGGTCTCGAATCGGACCTCGACGGCGGCGCGGTGGGCGGGCAGGTCCTCCGCGTCGGCGAAGCGGCACACGTCGTCGGCGATGCCCTGCAGGCCGTCCTCGTCGACCTCGAGGAAGTTCACGGCCACGAGGAACGACGAGGTGGTCAGGCCGCCGTTGAACCGGGCGGTCCCCGAGGTCGGCAGCGTGTGGTTCGGTCCCGCGGCGTAGTCCCCGAGGCTGACCGGGGTCAGCGCGCCGATGAAGGTCGTGCCGGCGTAGCGGATCGCCTCGGCGACCTTGCGAGCGTGCTCGGTCTGGACCTCGAGGTGCTCGGCACCGAAGGCCTCGGCCACGTCGATCGCGTGGTCGATGTCGTCGACCAGGGCGACGGTGCCCTGTTGCTCCAGCGCCGTGGTGATGCGCTGGACGTGCTTGGTCCGGGTGAGCTGGTCCTCGATCGCGGCCTCGACGGGGGCGATGAGCTCCTCGTTCGGGGTGATGAGCAGCGCCGTCACGAGCTCGTCGTGCTCGGCCTGGCCGATCAGGTCGGCGGCGAGGTGGCGGGGATCCGCGGTGTGGTCGGCGACGATCGCGACCTCGGTCGGTCCGGCGTAGCCCTCGGTGCCGATCCGGCCCTCGGCGACCAGCTGCTGCTTGGCCAGGGCGACGTAGAGGTTGCCGGGCCCGACCACCTTGTCGCAGACCGGGACCGACTCGGTGCCGTAGGCCACGGCGGCGATCGCCTGGGCGCCGCCGACCGCGACGACCTTGTCGACCTCGAGCAGCTTGGCCGTGGCCAGGATGGTCGCGTCGGGCCAGCCGGTGCGGTTGCCGTCGGCGTCGGTGCCCGTCGGCGGCGTGCACAGCACGATCTCCTCGACGCCGGCGATCTGGGCCGGGACCGCGGTCATGATCGCGCTGGAGGGCAGGGGGCAGAGCCCGCCGGGGACGTAGACCGCGACCCGCTGGATCGGGTTGAACCACACCCCCATCCGCATCCCGTCGCGCTCGTCCTCCCAGGACTCGGGCTTCGCGCGCTCGTGGAACCAGCGGACCCGCTCGATGCTGCGTTCCAGGCTCGCGCGCAGGTGGGGATCGAGGTCGTCCACCGCCGCCTGCAGCACCTCCTCGGGCACGACGATGTCGTCGAGCTCGACGTGGTCGAACCGTGCCGTGAGCTCACGGAGCGCGTCGTCGCCGCGGTCGCGGACCGCGGCCAGCGTCGCCTCCACACCGTCACGGGCGGCGGCCAGGTCCACCCGCGGGCGCGGGAGGCGGTCGCGCACGTCGCTGTGGTCACCCCGCAGGTCGAGGACGGTGAGACGGGACACGGTGCACCTCCAGGTCGTGGTGCGAGGGTACCGGCGGTGACCTTCTCCTCACCGGTGGGGGCCGGTCGGCGGTGTGGGGTGGGATGGCGGTCAGCGGTGACCGCTCCGCCGCCCCGCGGCCGCCAGGTGGTCGGCGCGGGGTGGGATACCGGTCAGCAGCGTCCGGGATCCCACCCCGGAGCCGCACGGGTGGACGGCAGCTCACCGCACGCCGGTTCAGCCGATGCCCGTGCGGACGGTCCGCGACGTCAGGCGATCGAGGCGGCGATGGCCTCGGCGGCGGCGACCGGGTCCTCGGCGCGGGTGATGGGCCGGCCGATCACCAGCAGGTCGGCGCCGTCGGCGATCGCCGCGGCCGGCGTCGCCGCCCGCGCGTGATCGTCGGTGCCGGCACCGGCGGGGCGGACCCCTGGCGTCACCAACCGCACCGACGGACCGACGGCCTCCCGCACCGCGGCGAGGTCCCGGGGGGCGCACACCAGCCCGGGTGCACCCGCGGCCGTGGCGAGCCGGGCCAGCCGCGGGACCTGAGAGGCCGCCGGCTCGCTGCCCATCGCCGCCAGCTCGGCGTCGGAGGTCGAGGTCAGCACCGTGACCGCGAGCACCTCGCCGTGCCCACCCAGCCCACGCACGGCTGCCGCCACCATCTCCGCGCCCCCGCCGGCGTGCACCGTCACCAGCCCAACACCGAGGTCCGCGATCCGGGTCGCAGCCCGCTCCACCGTGGTCGGGATGTCGTGCAGCTTGACGTCGAGGAAGACCGGACCGTGCGCCCGGATCGCCTGGACCGCCTCGGGTCCGTGGGCGGCGAACAGCTCCAGGCCCACCTTGAACCAGCCGACCGAGCCGACGAGGCGACTCGCGAGGGACGCCGCCTCCTCGAGGGTCGGGACGTCGAGGGCGACGATCAGCCGCTCGTGTGGGGACAGGGCCGAGGTCAGCATCGGGGTTCCAGCTCGGGGCGGCGGCGGTTGCGGAGGGTGCTCGGTCGAGGTCGGATCGCGGTCAGCGGGGTGTGGTCGGGGCGGGCAGGTCGCGCTCAGCGGGGTGTGGTCGCGCCGATCAGGTCACGCTCAGCGGGGTGTGGTCGGGGCGGGCAGGTCGCGGTCAGCGGGGTGTGGTCGCGCCGATCAGGTCACGCACCCGGGCGATGCCGCGGTCCGCGCACCACCGCGCCAGCCCGTCGACGACCCGCGGGGCCACGAAGGGGTCGACGAAGGTGGCGGTGCCGATCGACACGGCGCTCGCCCCCGCCCGCAGGAACTGCACGACGTCGGTCACCGTGCGGGCTCCCCCGCACCCGAGGATCGGGACCTCGGGCAGCGCGCTGTGGACCTGGTGGACGTTGCGGACGGCGACGGGCCGGATGGCGGGCCCGGACAGGCCCCCGTAGGTGTTGGCGAGTTCAGGCAGGCCGGTGTCGGGGTCGATGGCCATGCCGAGCAGGGTGTTGATGAGCGTGAGCCCGTCAGCCCCGGCGCTGACCACCGCCCGGGCGACCGCGACGATGTCGGTGACGTCGGAGGTGAGCTTGGCCAGCACCGGTATCCGGGCCTCCTGCGCCACGGCACGGATCACCTCCGCGCTGTCGGGTGGCGAGCAGGCGAAGACCAGGCCCCGATCCTCGACGTTGGGGCAGGACAGGTTCACCTCCAGCGCCACGATCGTGTCGCCACCGGCCCGGGTCAGCTCCCGGGCGACCTGACGGAACTCCTCGGGTGACATGCCGGCGATCGAGGCGATGACCCGTGCCCCGCGCTCGCGCAGCCAGGGCAGGTCCTTCGCGATCCACGCCTCCACCCCTGGGTTCTGCAGCCCGATCGCGTTGAGCATCCCCGAGGGGGTCTCCGCCATCCGCGGCGTGGGCAGTCCCTGACGGGGCTCCGCGGTGATCGACTTCACCACGATCGCACCGAGGTCGGCCACGTCGTGGAAGCGGTCGATCTCCGCGCCCGAGGCGAAGCAGCCCGACGCCGAGGTGATCGGGTTGGGGAGGTCGATCCCGGCGAGTCGGACCGACAGATCGACCTCGGCCCGCCCGGTCGTCCCACCCGTCGAGGTGACGCGGGCGGCCGGCTCGGCGCCTGCCGTGACCGTGCGAATCCTCTCGCTCATGGCGTCCCCCTGTCCGCGTCCTCGGTCGGTGGCGTCGTCGCCTCGTCCTCGGTGTCGAACCGCAGCGGATCGGGTGCGCTCGTCTCCGAGCGATCCGGGGACGTGCCGGTTGATGCCGGCGTGCTGGCCGGTCGCTCGACCGCGAGCGGCACGGGGTCGACCGGTGGAGGCTCGGGTGCGCTGTCGCTCGGGGTGGTGGGGGCTCCGGCAGCGCTGGACGC
>SLQK01000222.1 GCA_007131525.1 Nitriliruptoraceae bacterium
AACGCCCAGATCCTGGAGACCCGACGGCGTGCGGCCAAGGGCCAGCGGATGACCCCGTCGGAGGCCAAGCAGACCGCGGAGGCCGGCCGACACGCCGACCGCCTCCCCGAGACGGGCCGCGCCTTCGATGGCGGTGACATCGGTCCGGTGCACGTCCGGATGATCGGGGAGGCGCTCGAGAAGCTCCCCGCCGAGCTGCGGGCGGAGGCGGAGCTTGAGCTGCTGGAGCTCGCCCGCAATGCCGATGCGATCGCCTTCGGTCGCGCGGTCCGTGACCTGCTTGCCCGCAAGGCGCCGGTCGCCGCGCACCAGGAGGAGCGCCGACGTGATCGTGACCGCCGGTTCCGGATGACCGACACCGCCGATGGCGGCGTCGCTTTCTCCGGGCTGGCCTTCGGGGCGGCGGCTGAGCTCGCGCGCACGGCGCTGCAGGCCTTCCGTCGACCCGATACTCCCGACGAGCACCGCACGCCGGACCAGCGTGGCGCCGACGCCTTCGAGCAGCTGTGCGCCGCCGCTCTGCGCCTCGGCGAGGCCCCCACCGTCCACGGCGAGCGACCCCAGGTCATCGTGGTCATCGAAGAGGAGCAGCTCCATGCCGATGGCGGGGTCGCCCACTTCGCCGGGTCGGGCCAACCAGTGACCTTGGCCGAGGTGGGTTCCCTGCTCACCGACTGCTCGGTCAGCCGTCTGGTTCGTCGCGCCGATGGCACCCCCATCGAGGTATCACGGGATGTACGGACCGTCCCCGCAGGACTGTGGCGCGCCCTGGTCGTGCGTGACGGCGGGTGCCGCTGGGAGGGCTGTGATGCACCGGCCTCCTGGTGTGACGTCGCCCACGGTGAAGAGGCCTTCCGCGATGACGGACGGCTGTCGCCGGCGAACGCTGTCCTGCTGTGCCGCCGCCATCACCGCAGGTTCGACCACGGTCCCTGGCGGGTCGAGATCGCCGGCGACGAGGTCACCTTCCACCGCGAGACGGTGCCCTTCCTACACCCACTCGACCGGTCCCCGCCCGATGGCGCGAACCGGGAGCGGGCAGGTCCTGCCCCGCCTGACGAGGAGGGTCGGGAGCGGGCAGGTCCCGCCCCGCCTGACGGGGAGGATCGGGAGCGGGCGGGTCCCGCCCCACCCGACGGGGAGGATCGGGAGCGGGCGGGTCCCGCCCCACCCGAACCTGACGTCGGCGAATCTGACGCGGGCGAACCCGGCGCACCGCGGATGCTGGATCCACCTGACCAGCTGCCGCTCATCGATCCCTGATGCCGGCCCACGCGGCCCCGAGAGGGCCGCGGGGTTCGGCGTGCCTGGGGTTCCGGCCGTGTGGCGCAGGCAGCGCTGCACGGCCTCGTTGCTGTGGTCCGCGGCCCGGTGGGGACCCGCCGGCCGCTGGGGCAGCGGAGCACGGTGCGGAACGGATCGTCGGCTATCGTTCCGTTGCGCTCGCGACGTCGCGGGAGGCCGCGGGCAGCCGCGGCAGGCCTCGGAGGTGCGAGGGCACGGATGCGCGGGACGGTGGCCGCGCGGCGACGGGGCACCACAGCACCACAGCCCGGCAGCCCCGCAGCCACGTAGCCACGCCGCCGAGCAGCACCAAAGCCGAGCAGCACCACAAGCGCGCGGCCACGCGGCGGCACGGCACCACGACGACGCGCCAGCGTTGAGATCCACGTACGGGGCAGGGCAGGTAGGCGGTCGGACAGCAGGACGGTCGCGGGCAGGTGGGAGGCACGATGCAGAGCACCGATGTGCTGAGGTCACGGGTCGACACGTCCAGCGCGACCTACGAGCGCAACCTCGAACGCAACCTCGAGTTGCTCGCCACGATCGATGAGCAGCTGGCGGTGGCCCACGCCGGCGGCGGTGAGGAGAAGCTCACCCGTCACCGCAGCCGCGGCAAGCTGACCCTGCGCGAACGCATCGCGCTGCTGCTCGACCCCGGTAGCTACTTCCTTGAGCTCCAGCCCCTGATCGGCTACGACAGCGACTTCCAGGTCGGCGGCTCCACGATCCACGGCATCGGGGTCGTCGAGGGCGTCGAGTGCCTGATCGGTGGCATGGACCCCACGGTCAAGGGCGGCGCCTCCAACCCCTTCAGCGTGACCAAGTCCCTGCGCGCCCTGCAGATCGCCAAGGAGAACCGCCTCCCGGCCATCAACCTGACCGAGTCGGCCGGCGCGGACCTGCGCACCCAGAAGGACATCTTCGTCCGCGGTGGGCGCACCTTCCGGGACCTCACCCAGCTGTCCAAGGCCGGCGTGCCCACGATCAGCGTCGTGTTCGGCTCCTCGACGGCAGGTGGGGCCTACATCCCGGGGATGAGCGACTACACGGTGCTGATCAAGGAGCGCTCGAAGGTGTTCCTGGGTGGGCCGCCGCTGGTGAAGATGGCCACCGGTGAGGACGCCACCGAGGAGGAGCTCGGCGGGGCAGAGATGCACGCCCGCACCTCAGGCCTCGGTGACTACCTCGCCGACGACGAGTTGGATGCGATCCGCATCACCCGGCAGCTCGTGCGTAACCTCGACTGGACCAAGCGCGGCCCGGGGCCGAGCGAGCCCGCGGATGCGCCGCTGTACGACCCCGAGGAGCTGCTGGGGATCGCCTCGGTCGACCTGCGCGAGCCCTTCGACGCCCGCGAAGTGCTGGCCAGGACCCTCGACGGCAGCCGCTTCGAGGAGTTCAAGGCCGCCTACGGCACCAACCTCGTCACCGGGTGGGGGTCGATCCACGGCTTCCCGGT
>SLQK01000002.1 GCA_007131525.1 Nitriliruptoraceae bacterium
AGATCGAGCCGCCGGACCCGGTCGACAAGGACATCTACGACCTGCCGCCCGAGGAGCTCATGAACCTCCCGAGCGTGCCGCGCAGCCTCGAGGAGGCCCTGGCCGGCATCGAGGACGACCACGAGTTCCTGCTCGAGGGTGACGTGTTCACCGAGGACCTGCTCGAGACCTACGTCGAGTACAAGATGGACGAGGAGGTCGCGCAGGTGGGTCTGCGGCCGCACCCCCACGAGTTCCAGCTGTACTACGACATCTGAGCCGTCCGGCTCGATCGTCGCGGGGAGGGCGCCATCCGGCGCCCTCCCCTCGTCGTGCCGGACGCCCCGGCGTACCCGCCGCGACGCACGTCGAGCCCGCTGCGCTGTCGACGGGGGCGAGGTGGCGTTGCTCACGCACCGGAGCAGGACCTGTCCCTGCTGCGGTACGCGAGCAACGCCGGACCCACCGCCGCTGGCCACGCGAGCAACACCAGGCCCACCGCCGCTGGCCACGCGAGCAACGCCAGGCCCACCGCCGCTGGCCACGCGAGCAACGCCGGGCCCACCGCCGCTGCCCACACGTGGTCGCCCAGCGTGTCCTCCCACCCACGCTACGGTTCCCCTCATGGAGGTGACCGAGCCCGGCTTCGATGCACGCTGGCTGGCTGCGTGGCGGCTGCGGGGCAGCGATGCGAACGCTGCCATCGGTGACGCGGTCCAGCTGCGGCTCGAGACCGAGGCCGACCCCACCGCCGATGAGGAGCAGCGCGGTCGCGCCCTGCTGCTCGAGGGATCCTGCCGCTGGCGGCTGAACGACTACGGCCAGGCGCTGCGCTCCCTCACCCAGGCCCTCGACCTGCTGCCGGAGTCCAGCCCACAGCACCGCGCCGCGGCCCTGCAGGATCTGGGGACCGTCCACATCTACCTGGGGCGTCACGACGAAGCCGTCGCCCGGCTGCTCGCCGCGCTCGAGCTCCGGGAGGCGATCGATGACGAACAGGGTCGTTCCGACGTGGAGAACAACCTCGGGATCGTCTTCTACCACCAGCGTGATCTGAACGAGGCCGAGCGTGCCTACAAGAGCTCGCTCCACCGACGTGAACTGCTCGGTGACCGCGACGGTGTCGCCGCGTGCCGCAACAACCTCGCCAAGGTCCTCACCGACCAGGGCCGCTACGACGAGGGGATGCGCGAGCTCGAGGAGGCCCGCCGGATCTGGTCCGAGCGGCGGAACCAGCGCGGGTTGTCCATGGCGCTCACCAACATCGGGATCGTGCACCAGGCCCGGGGCGAACTCGAGGACGCGGCCAGCCACTACCTCGATGCCCTGGCGATCAAGCGGGAGCTCGGCGACGTCGTCGGCGCCTGCGAGACCGCCACCTACCTCGGGCGGGTCCGGGCACAGCAGCAGCGGACCGACGAGGCGCTCGAGCTGCTCCACCACGCCGCCTCGGACGCCGAGCGGCTCAGCATGCACGCGGAGCTCGCCGAGGCCTGTCTGGCCCTGTCGGAGGTCTACGAGGCCTTCGGCGACCATGCTGGCGCCCTGGTGTGGTTCCGCCGCTACCACGCGGCCGACCGCACCCGCTTCGACGAGCGCTCCGCGGAACGGCTCCACGCCCTGCAGGTCTCCTTCCAGCTCGCCCGCGCCGAGCAGGAGAGCGCCACCGACGGCCTGACGGGGCTCAGCAACCGCCGGACCCTGGACCGCGAGCTGCAGGACGCCTTCGTCGACGCCCGCCAGGGCGGTCCCGAGCTGACCTTGGCGCTGCTGGACCTCGACGACTTCAAGCGCATCAACGACACCTTCGGCCACCAGATCGGCGACGAGGTCCTGCGGCGCACGGCCCGGGTGCTGCTGGACCACACCCGCAGCGGGGACCTGACGGCCCGGTACGGCGGTGAGGAGTTCGTGGTCGCGTTCCGCGGCGCCACCCTCGACGGCGCCCTGGCGGCCGCCGAGCACCTGTGCCGACGCGTCCGTGAGGTGCCGTGGCCGCAGGTCCACCAGGACCTGGCCGTCACGGTCAGCATCGGCGTCGCCGCGGCCGCCGACGCCACCGACGTCGCCGACCTGCTGGCCCGTGCCGACCATCACCTCTACCGGGCGAAGCACCTCGGCAAGGACCGGGTCCACGGCTGAGCTGCTGGCCGCAGGGCCCCCGACCACCACACCCCCAGGGCAACGGACAGGAGCGCCACCGTGCTGACCGATCTGCCGCTCGCCGAGCTCGAGCGGTACCGACCCGACGTCGAGGAACCAGCCGACTTCACCGCGTTCTGGGACGATCAGCTGCGCCGGGCACGGGTCCACGACCTCGACGTGCAGACCAGCCGGGTCAGCACCCCGCTGCGGACCGTGGAGGTGCACGATCTCCGCTTCTCCGGCTACGGCGGCACCCCCATCGCCGCGTGGCTGCTGCTGCCCGCCCACCGGGACGGCCCCCTGCCGGCCATCGTGGAGCTCGCGAGCTACGGCGGCGGTCGGGGGCACCCCCACGACCGGCTGGTGTGGTCCGCGGCCGGCTACGCCCACCTGATCATGGACAGTCGCGGTCAGGGGTCGAGCTCCAACGAGGGTGTGACCGCCGATCCGCAGGATCTTGGCTCTCCCGCCGCGCCCGGCTACCTGACCCGGGGGATCCTCGATCCGGCGACCGCCTACCTCACGCGGCTGTTCGTCGACGCCGCGCGGGCCGTCGAGGTCGCGAGGGGGCTGGAGGTGGTCGACCCCGCGCGGATCGGCGTGGCTGGGGTCAGCCAGGGCGGCGGGCTCGCCCTGGCGGCCGCCCACCTCGCCGGACCGGTGTCGGCGGTCATCGCCGCCGTCCCCTTCCTCGCCCACATCCGACGGGCCGTCGACCTGACCGACGAGGAGCCCTACGCGGAGCTCGCCAGCTACTGCACCGCCCACCCCGACCACGTCCCCCAGGTGTTCGCCACGCTGGCCTACCACGACGTGGTCAACCACGCCCGTCGCCTGCGCGCGCCGACGCTGATCACCACCGGGCTCGCCGACGTGATCTGTCCGCCGTCGACGGCCTACGCCGCCGCCAACCACCACGGCGGCGAGGTGACCGTGCTGGCCTACCCCTTCGACGGCCACGACGGGGGCGGGTCCCACCGGGTGCGGGAGGAGCTGGCCTTCGCCGCCACGCACCTGCGCCCGTGACGCGCGGTGGGATTCAGCCGCCCGTGTCCCCACGATCCCTGGTGACCCAGCGCAGCCACCCACCGGCGATGCCGAGCAGGACCGCCCCGCCCCCCACGATCGGACCGGCCAGCTGCTGCAGGCCGAGAACGTGGTCCAGCGAGTAGGCCCCGGGACCCGTCACCGCCACCGCGGCCGCGACCACGATCAGGTAGCCGTTGAGCTCCCAGCCCTTGTTGACCGACCAGAACCCGGCCTCCGCGTTGTTCACCAGCGCGGCCGTGGTCATCGTGCCGGCCATCGCCGCCGCGGCCAGGGGTGTGAGGAACCCGAGCGCCAGGCCGAGCCCGCCCACCACCTCGCCGGCGCCGGCCATCAGGGCGGCGCTCCGACCGCTCCCGAAGCCGAGCGCCGCGAACCACGCGGCGGTGCCGTCCAGCCCGCCGCCACCGAACCATCCGAGGAGCTTCTGGAAGCCGTGCAGGGCGAAGGTCACCCCGACGCCCACCCGCAGGAGCAACAGGCCTGCATCGATCGCCGGGCCGGTCAGGAGGTCCATGCCAGGGGCTCCAGGTCCGAGACGGTCAGGTGGTCGACGACACGGTCGGCGTGCCCGAGCGCGGCGGCGGGGACGTGGCCCCGCAGCACGGCGACGGTGCGCAGACCGGCGGCACGGGCGCTGGTGACGCCCACCTCGGTGTCCTCGACGGCGCGGCAGTGGCGCGGCGTCACCGCGAGCTTCGCGGCCGCCAGCAGGTACGGCTCGGGATGCGGCTTGTGATGACGCACGTCCTCGGCGCCGACGATGGCCGTCACCAGCTCGGTCAGCTCCGCCCGTTCCAGCACCCGCTCGACATGGGCCCGCGTGGACGAGGACGCGACCGCCACCGGGAGCCCACCAGCCGCCACGCTCCGCAGCACCTCGACGGCATCGTCGAACAGCCGCAGCTCGGAGCGGAAACGCTCCTGGAACCTGGCACGGACCTGCTGCCGGAACGCCACCGGGTCCCCCAGCGGGATGCGCGTGGCGAAGTGGGCGAAGGTGACCGCGTAGGGCCGCCCGACCGTGGCGAGCCGATCCTCCGCCGTCGGCTCGTACCCGAGTGGACCCAGCACGTCCGCCCACGCCCGATCCGAGATCGGCTCGGTGTCGGCGAGCGTGCCATCGCAGTCGAACACGACGGCCGCACCCGGGACCGGCACTCTCACCCGGTGTCCCTCGCATCGCGCTGGGCGGCATCGGGATCGAGGGGTCCGGGGCCGGCGAGGTCGAGGACCGTGTCGGTGACGACCTCCGGCGCCTCCTCGTGGACGAGGTGGCCCACGCCGGGGACGGCGACGAGCCGGGCATCGAGGTCGTGGGCGACGCGGCCGGCGAGGTGGAAGGGGGTGACCCGGTCCTCCTCCCCCCAGATGACCGCGGCGGGGACGCGCAGGCGGTGCGGCTCGCGCGGCGAGGAGAGGAACCGGACCCGGCGGCGCACCTTCCTGATCCCCCAGTCCACCAGGGCCTTGCGGGACAGCGTGCGGTAGTAGGCCAGCCAGGCGGCGGGATCGACGGTCACGGCATCGGCGTAGCGATCCATCGCCGCCTCGTCGAAGGGGGTCTGCACCACGGCCGAGTACCGGATCGCGGCCCGGGTCAACGGCCGGCCGGCGACCTTCCACGCGAGCTGGGGCGCCAGCGGCAGGTTGAACAGCGGCACGTGCCAGGACACGGTCAGATCGAGCTGGCGGAAGGGTGAGGAGGCGACGACCAGGGCCCGCACCCGGCCGGGGTGCCGGAAGGCGGTGGCCAGCGAGATCGCACCACCCCAGTCATGACCGACCAGCACCGCCTTGCGGGCGTGGAGGTTGCGGATCAGCTGCGCGATCTCGTCGGCGAGGGTGGCCGGGTCGTAGCCGCTGCGGGGGGTGTCGGACCGCCCGAACCCCTTGAGGTCCGGACAGACGACGCGGTAGCCGGCGGCTGCCAGCCGCGGGGCGACCGCACCCCAGCTGGACCCGTCCTGGGGCCAGCCGTGGAGCAGCAGTGCCAGGTCGTCCCCGGGCTCCTCCTCGGTGCCGTTCGCGCCGGTCACACCGGTGCCGACCGGCTCCCGCCACTGCGGGGACCCGAGCGCGCGGACGTAGAACCGGGTATCGCCCCCCCGCACGTAGCCCTCACGCCACACCGGTCGCACCTCCTGGCCGGCGACAGCCTACGACCTGGGACGCCTGCGGCGTGCACCGACCGGCACGTCCCCGGGCTACGCGCCGTAGAACTCGCGCTGGCACACGGCCCGCACGTGCCGGGCGTGCCGGCGACGGTCCTCCTCGAGCTCCTGCCAGCCACCTCGTCCGTAGCCCATGGCCCGGGCGAGGGTCTCGAGCTGGACCTGGGAGGACGGCAGGACGTCCACGTCCCGGTGACGACGCAGGTACATCCGGTTGCGCAGCTCGGATAGGAACCGGTAGCCGTCCCGCAGCCAGTTGGCGTCCCGATGCGCGAGCAGACCGGCGTCCTGCAGCCGGTCGATCGCTGCCATGGTCCCGGTGGTGCGCAGGCCCGGATCGGCACCACCGTGCTCCTGGAGCTTGAGCTGCACCGTCCACTCGACGTCGGACAGGCCGCCGGGACCGAGCTTGAGGTGACGCTCCGGGGAGACCCGTCTCGGGATCCGCTCCTTCTCCAACCGCGCCTTCATCCGCCGCATCGGCACCGCGATCTGGCTCGGGTCGGCGGGATAGGCGTACCGCTCGGCCGCGCTGACCAGACGGCGCCCGAGGTCACGGTCACCAGCCACGGCGCGGGCCCGGAGCAACGACTGGTGCTCCCAGGGCTCAGCCCACCGGTCCCAGTACGACACGTAGGAGTCGAAGGACCGCGACAGGGGCCCGTTGCGGCCCTCGGGTCGCAGGTCGGCGTCCACCTCGAAGGCGGTGCCCTCGGAGGTGATGGCCGACAGCGACCGCAGCACGTTGCCCGCGATCTCCAGGGCCAGCTTCGTCGCGTCCTGGCGGTCGGCACCCTCGGCCACCTCGTGGACGAACAGCACGTCGAGGTCCGAGACGTAGTGCAGCTCCCGGCCGCCGAGCTTGCCCATCCCGACGATCGCGATGCCGACGGGCAGCGCATCGGGTCCCGACAGGCCCCGCGCGCGGGACTGGCGGCGGAGCTCGTCCCGCAGGGCACCGGTCAGGCAGGCCTCCCCCAACGCCGTGAGCTCCTCGCCGACCCCACCGACCGTCGTCCCCCCGGACAGGTCCCGGAGGACGATCCGCAGCAGCTCGTGCCGCTTGAACCGGCGCAGCGCGGCCGTGGTGTCCTGCCAGTGGAGCCGTCCGACCGCGAGCTTCACCAGCTCATCGCGGGTCCGTGGGTGCTCGCGCACCCGGGCGTCCCGCAACCAGTCCACCCCCTGGGGCTGGCTGACCAGCAGCTCCCCGGCCACCGGGCTGGTGCCCAGCACCCGCCCCACCAGATCGGCCGAGCCGGGGTGGTCACGCAGGTAGGCCAGCAGCTCGCTGGAGTCGCCCTGGGACTCGACGAGCCGCCGGAAGGCGGTCAGCCCCGCGTCGGGGTCGGGGGTGTCCTGGAGCACCTGGAGCACCGCGGGCAGGACCGCCCGGACCGTCCGCGCCCGGCGTGAGACGCCACCGGTCATCGAGCCGATGTCGCGGAGCGCGGTCGCTGCGTCCCGGAAGCCGATCGCGCGCAGACGCTCGATCGCCGCCTCCTCGCCCATCGCGGTGATCTCGCCGGGCACGCTCACCCCGGCGGCCCGGGCCGGCACGGTGGCGTAGATCTCCAGCAGCGGGCGGTAGAACAACCGCGCATGCAACGCCGAGACCTGGTGCTGGACCCGGGCCAGCTCGGCCAGGAAGGGCTCCCGGGCCGTGACGTCCCCCTCCGCCCGGTAGCCGAGGGTCCGCGCCAACCACTCCTGCCGCTCGGGGTCGGCGGGGATCGTGTGGGTCCGGCGCTCGTGGGCGAGCTGGAGGCGGTGCTCGACCGTGCGCAGCCTGCGGTAGGCGTCGGCGAAGGCGTGGGCGTCCTCCTCGTCGACGTAGCCGTTCGCGGCCAGGGCCGCCAGGGTCGGCAGCGTGCCCGTCAGTCGCAGCGAGCGGTCGCCGCGGCCGTGGACCAGCTGGAGCAGCTGGACGGTGAACTCGATGTCGCGGATGCCCCCGGGTCCCAGCTTGAGCTGCCGCTCCCCGTGACGGCGGACCTCCGGCTTGGCCTCGATCCTGCCCTTCATGCGCCGGATCTCGGCGATGACCTCCGGGTCGAGATGCTCCGGCCACACGTAGGGGTCGGCGGCCCTGATCAGGGCGTCACCGAGCTCGAGGTCCCCGGCGACGGGACGGGCCTTGAGCAGCGCCTGGAACTCCCAGGTCTTGGCCCAGCGCTCCCAGTAGGCCTCGAAGGAGGCGACCCGACGCGACAGCGCCCCGGCGCGACCCTCGGGTCGCAGCGTCGGGTCGACGTCGTAGGCGCGCCCCATGGTCGTGGAGGCGTTGAGGAGCTCCAGCAACGTGGTCAGCACCTGCTTGGTCTCGCGGGCGGCCGCCTCCTCCCCGGCGCCGTCGGTCGGCTCGTGGACGAACACCACGTCCACGTCGGAGACGTAGTTCAGCTCGAGCCCACCGAGCTTGCCCATGCCGATCACCGCGATCCGCGCTGCCGGCGCAGCACCGGCCACCCGCCGGTGGACCGCCCGCAGCGTGCCGGTCAGGACGCCCTCGGCGAGCCGGGCCAGCTCGGCACCGACCTCGTCCAGCGTCGCCGCACCGGTCAGATCGCGACCGGCCAGGTCCGCGGTCGCCCGGCGTCGGATCGCCGCGATCCCGGCCGCCTGCTCAGCCGGATCGTCGCTGGCAGCGACCGCCTCGGCCACGGCGTCCGCCGTGGGGCCGAGCTCGACCTGATCGAGGGTCCGCAGCGCGTCCACAGCGTCGCGGAACCGCCCGAGGAGGTCCCCCAGAGGACGGGAGGCCCCGGCGACGGCGACGACCCGACCCAACCAGTCGCCGTCGGCACGGACACGCTCGTACAGCTCACGGTCGACGCGGGCGAGCGCCGCGATCGACGACAGCGCGTCGTGGGGTGCGGCCGCCTCGGAGAGCGCGTCGAGGAGCCCCGGGTCGGGCCGGCCCTCCACCAGCAACCCGGCATCGGACAGCAGGGACACCGCCTGGTCGGGATCCAGGCCGGCGCGGGCGAGCTGGCCCCGCAGGACACGTCGATCGTCGACCACCACCTCGGCGCCTAGAGCAGCGGGAGGTAACGCTCGAGCTCGAACGCCGTGACGTGGGCGGAGTACTCGTCCCACTCCTGGCGCTTGTTCGCCAGGAAGTGGCTGAACAGGTGCTCGCCGAGGGTGTCGGCGACCAACTCCGAGGCCTCCATCAGCCGCACGGCCTCCCCCAGGCTGGCTGGGAGCCGCTCGATGCCCTCGGCCGCCCGCTCCGCGTCAGTGAGCTCGAAGGCGTTGTCCTCGCTCTCCTCGGGCAGCACGTACTCCTCCTCGATGCCCTTCAGACCAGCCGCCAGCAGCACCGCGAAGGTGAGGTAGGGGTTGCAGGCGGGGTCGGGCGCGCGGTACTCGATCCGGCTGGATGCCCCCTTGCGCGGCTTGTGCAGCGGCACGCGGATCAGGGCGCTGCGGTTGGAGTGCCCCCAGGTGGTGAACACCGGTGCCTCCCCCGAGGGCAGGGGGCCGTGGAGCCGGGCGGCGAGCCGCTTGTAGGAGTTCACCCACTGGTTGGTGACCGCCGTGATCTCCCTGGAGTGCCGGAGCAGCCCTGCGGTGAAGGAGCGGGCGATCGGGGACAGCAGGTAGGGGTCAGCGGGATCGTGGAAGGCGTTGGTGTCGCCCTCGAACAGCGACAGATGCAGGTGCATGGCGCTGCCCCACTGCCCCTCCAGGGGCTTGGGCATGAAGGAGGCGTAGATGCCGCGCTGCAGTGCGGTCTCCTTGACCACGAGCCGGAAGGTCATGATGTTGTCGGCCATGGTGAGCGCATCGGCGTAGCGCAGGTCGATCTCGTGCTGGGAGGGCGCCACCTCGTGGTGGGAGAACTCGACGCTGATCCCCATCCGCTCCAGGGTGTTGATGGTCTGGCGACGGAAGTCCTGCTGGACGTCCAGGGGGGTCATGTCGAAGTAGGAGCCGTTGTCCAGCGGCGTCGGGTCGTTGGGGCCGGCGAACAGGAAGAACTCCATCTCCGGGTGGACGTAGAAGGTGAAGCCCATCTCGGCCGCGCGTTCGAGCTGCCGCTTGAGCACCATCCTCGGATCGGCGGTGAAGGGATGGCCGTCGGGGGTGAGGATGTCGCAGAACATGCGGGCCACCCCCTGGGACTCGGGACGCCAGGGCAGGACCTGGAAGGTGGCGGCGTCCGGCACGAGGACCATGTCGGCCTCCTGGACGCGGGCGAAGCCGTCGATCGCCGAGCCGTCGAAGCCCATGCCTTCGCTGAAGGCGTTCTCGAGCTCCGCAGCGGTGATCGCCACGCTCTTGAGGAACCCCAGCACGTCGGTGAACCACAACCGGATGAAGCGGACGTCCCGCTCCTCGACGGTGCGGAGCACGTACTCCTGCTGCTTGTCCATGAGCCTCATCCTCGAGCAACCCCCGGGCGGCGACGGGCAAGGAACCTGACCGGTGCCAGCACCGAGGTGGTGGTGCCGGCAGCGTAGTGGTGGACACCGCGCAGGTAGGGTCCGGCGCGGACCGAGCGAGGAGCGCGGGCGTGTGCGACACCGTCGTGGTGGTGGAGCGGGCCGCCGTCCGGTTCGCCAAGAACTCCGACCGCGACGCCAACGAGGCCCAGCTGCTCGAGTGGCAGCCGGCGGCCACCCATCCACCAGGCAGCCAGGTGCGCTGCACCCACCTCACCGTGCCCCAGGCCGAACGCACCCACGCGGTGCTGCTGTCGCGGCCCTTCTGGATGTGGGGCGCGGAGATGGGGACGAACGAGCACGGCGTGACCATCGGCAACGAGGCGGTGTTCACCACCCAGCCGCGCCGCGACACCGGCCTGACGGGCATGGATCTGCTGCGCCTGGCGCTGGAGCGCTCGCGGGACGCCGAGGCGGCCGTGGACACGATCGTCACCCTGCTCGAGCGCCACGGTCAGGGCGGGCGGTGCGGCTGGGAGGATCCCAGCTTCAGCTACGACTCCAGCTTCCTGGTCGCCGACCGCACCCAGGCCTACGTGCTGGAGACCGCCGGGCGCCGCTGGGCCGTCGAGGTGGTCGCCGCGGGCGTGCGCAGCATCTCCAACGGGCTGACGATCCCGGGCTTCGCCGAGGCGCACGCCGACCGGCTGCGCGGCCGGGTCGCCGCCTGCGAGCTCCGTCGGGCCCGGACCGCCCGGGTCGCGGCCGGTGAGCCGGGCACCGCTGCCCTGCTCACCGCGCTCCGCGATCACGGCGCCGGTCGCCGCACGCCGCGGTACCGGCTGCACCACGGTGCGCTGTCCGCGCCCTGCGCACACCCCGGCGGACTGCTCGCCTCGACCCAGACGACCGCCTCGTGGGTCAGCGAGCTGACCGAGTCCGGCGACCGTCATCTGGCCACCGCCACGGCCGCGCCCTGTACCTCGGTGTTCCTGCCGGTCATGGTCGATCATCCGCTGCCCCTGGGGCCGGCGCCCACCGCCGTCGCCGACGACGCGAGCTGGTGGTGGCGCCACGAGGCGGTGCACCGGCG
>SLQK01000083.1 GCA_007131525.1 Nitriliruptoraceae bacterium
CCGGGGTGGTCGACCCTGCTGGTCACCCTGGGCCTCGTGGGCGCCTTCCTCGGCGTGCTGCTCGGCCTGACCCACACCGCCCCGAAGGTGCTGCTCGCCTACTCGAGCGTGAGCCAGATGGGGTTCATCGTCCTGCTCGTTGGGGTGGCGCTCGGCACGCCGACCGTTGCCCCGGTCGCCGCCGCTGCAGCCGCGGCCTACGCCCTGCACCACGGTGTTGCCAAGGCCGTGCTCTTCCTCGCCGTGGGGCTACTGCCCCGGGCCGCCCGCGGCTGGCAACGCAGGAGCGTGCTGACCGGGGTCGTCATCGCCGGCGCGTCGCTGGCCGGCGCTCCCCTCTCCAGCGGGGCCTACGCGAAGGCCTGGATGAAGCAGACCGTCGAGCTGGCGGCCCTCGACGGGTGGGTGGTGACCACCAGCTCGCTGGCCGCGACGGGGACCACCGTCCTCATGATCCGGCTGGTCGTCCTGCTCCGTCGCATGGCGCCGGACCCGGCTGCGCCGCAACTGCAGCTCGGTCCCTGGCTCGCGCTCACCGCCGCCGTGCTCGGCATCACCCCCGTGGTGGTCCCGCGCCTGTTGCCCGAGCTCGCGTTGCCGCGGCTCGGCTCGGTGGTCATCGACCCGCTGTGGCCGCTGCTGCTCGGCCTGGTCATCGCGGTGGTGGCCGTCGGGCTCGCCCGCCGGACCTCGCTGTCCCTGCCGACGGTGCCCGCAGGTGACCTCGTCGTCATCGAGGAGCGGGCCGTCGCCCGGCTCGCAGAGCTCGGCCTCCGCGTGGGTGCACCCGTCGCCGCGGCGCTGGTCGCCTACTCGGCCTCGCTGAGGGACGCGCTCGTCGCACTGGCACGGCACGGCCCCGCGATCGATCGTCTCGAGGACCGGCTGACCCGGTGGTCCACCGGCGGCGTGATGGTCGGGCTCGTCGGCCTCGCCCTCGTCGTGGCCTTCACGACCTCCAACCCATGACCTGACATCCACCTCGTACGGAAGGAACCGATATGCACCGCCTCGACGCAGACATCAGCGAGCACCTCGGCGCAGGCACCGAGGTCCTGACCGCCGCACCGGCCCACGCCGCACCAGCCGACCGGGTGCTCGACACGCTGGGTGCACACGCCGACGGACTGTCCGGCGCTGCGGTGAGCGAGCGCTCCGAGCGGTTCGGTCCCAACCGGCTGCCCGAGGCCGCTCCGGACCCGGTGTGGCTCCGCCTCGCACGTCACTTCAACGACGTGCTGATCTACGTGCTGCTGGTCGCTGCGCTGCTCAAGGCGATCCTCGGTGAGTGGGTCGACTTCGGGGTCATCGTGGCCGTCGCCGTGGCCAACGCGATCATCGGGTTCGTCCAGGAGGGCCGGGCCGAGCGGGCCCTGGCGGGGCTGCGCTCGATGCTGTCAGCGACCGCCCAGGCTCGACGGGACGGCGAGTGGGTCGAGGTCGAGGCCGCCGAGCTGGTGCCGGGCGACGTGGTCCGGGTTCGATCCGGCGACCGCGTCCCTGCCGACCTGCGGCTGCTGGAGGTCACCGAGCTACGCATCGAGGAGTCGGGGCTGACCGGCGAGTCCGAGCCGGTCGGCAAGCAGGTCGAGCCCGTCGACCAGGACGCCGGCCTCGGCGACCGGTTCAGCATGGCCTACTCCGGGAGCCTGGTCGCCAGCGGTCGCGGTGTCGGCGTGGTGACCGCCACCGGCGCGGACACCGAGATCGGGCGCATCAACGCCATGATCGACGAGGTCGAGGAGCTCTCCACACCGTTGGAGCGCCAGATCCGTCGCTTCAGCACGGTGCTGTCGCGGGTCATCCTCGGCGTGGCGGCGTTCATGCTGCTGTTCGGGTTCGGCGTCCACGACCTCGAGGTCTTCGTCCTGCTCACCGCCGCGGTGGCCTTCGCCGTCGCCGCGATCCCGGAGGGCCTGCCCGCGGTGGTGACGATCACCCTGGCACGTGGCGTGCAGCACATGGCGCGACGCAACGCGATCACCCGCAACCTGACCTCGGTGGAGACGCTCGGCTCGGTGACCGTGATCTGCTCCGACAAGACCGGCACGCTGACCAAGAACGAGATGACGGTCCAGCGCGTCGTCACGCCCGAGCGGTCCTACGAGGTGGACGGGGTGGGCTACGCGCCAACCGGTGAGGTGCGCAGCGGGGAGCGGCCGGCGAGCGTGGACGCCGACCCGGACCTGCACGCCCTGGCCCGTGTGACGGCGGCCGCCAACGACGCGACGCTCGCCGAGCGCGAGGGCCAGTGGGTGCTGGTCGGCGAGCCCACCGAGGGTGCGCTCGTCACCCTCGCACGCAAGCTCCACCTCGACCTCGGCGAGGTGACCCGGCACGCCGTCGTGCCCTTCGAGTCCGAGCACAAGCTGATGGCCACCCTCGACGAGCTCCCCGACGGGACCAGGATCGTCCACGTCAAGGGGGCGCCGGACCGGATCCTCGACCGGTCCACCGCGCAGCGCGAGGGTGACGGCACCCACAGCCCGGTCGACCGGGCCGCCTGGGACGCCGAGGTCGACCGGCTCAGCGAGCAGGGACTGCGGGTGCTGGCGGCGGCCGAGCGCGTCGTCGGTGGGGACGTGAGAGGGCTCACCCTCACCGACCTCGACGACGACCTGGTGCTGGTCGGCCTGGTGGGCATCCTGGACCCACCGCGCCCCGAGGCGATCGAGGCGGTCGCCGAGGCCAGGCAGGCGGGCATCCGCGTCAAGATGATCACCGGGGACCACG
>SLQK01000240.1 GCA_007131525.1 Nitriliruptoraceae bacterium
AGCGGCGCTCGGAGCCGGCTTGCGGGCCCTGCCGGGTGGGTTGGGCGGGCTGCTGCTCCTGCCTGCCGCCCTGCTGCTGTGGACCGCCGCCGCGGATCCGGACCCGGAGCCCTGGGCGCCCTACGCCGACCACCGCGAGGCCATCGAGGCGCGGCTGCCCGACGTCGAGTGGTGGTCGATGGTGACCGACCGGCTGGGCACCACCCTCGACCGTCTCCGCGACGTGGTGCCCCTGCCCGGTGGAGCGACCCCCGAGGACCCGACCCGGTGGCAGGTCGTGGGGGCCTCGGCGCTGAACGTGCGGGACGGGCCGGGCACCGACCGGCCCGTGGTCGCCCAGCTCGCGGCCGGCGAGGTGGTGGCGGGGACCGGCGCGACCGAGACGGCAGCGGGCGCCACCTGGGTGGAGCTGCAGCTCGAGGACGGAACGACCGGCTGGGCGTCGGCGCGGTTCCTCGAGGAGGTGGCGGCCGAGCAGCCGGAGGCCGGGTCGGCGGGTGCCACCATGGGCCGCTAGGTGGGTAGCTTGCGCCCCCAGCAACCGGACCCGTCCCCGGGTGTCCGGTCCCACCCGCCCCGGTGACCCAGGGAGCAGATCGCGTGATCCTCAGACTGTCCAACCTGTTCGTCCGCACCCTGCGGGACGACCCCGCGGACGCGGAGCTCCCCGGTCACACCGCCATGGTGCGTGCCGGCTACATCCGGCGTGCCGGCTCGGGCATGCACACCTGGCTACCGCTCGGCCACCTCGTCTACCGCAAGGTGGAGGCCATCGTCCGCGAGGAGATGGACCGCATGGGGGCCCAGGAGGTCCACTTCCCGGCGCTGCTGCCCCGGGAGCCCTACGAGCTGACGGGGCGGTGGGAGGAGTACGGCGAGACGTTGTTCCGGCTCAAGGACCGTCGCGGCAACGACCACCTGCTCGCGCCGACCCACGAGGAGATGTTCACGCTGCTGGTCAAGGACCTGTACTCCTCGTACAAGGACCTGCCGCTGAGCCTGTACCAGATCCAGATCAAGTACCGCGACGAGGCCCGACCCAGGGCCGGCCTACTTCGGGCCCGCGAGTTCGTGATGAAGGACTCCTACTCCTTCGACGTCGACGACGACGGGCTGGAGGCCTCCTACCAGCAGCACCGCGACGCCTACATCGCCACCTTCGACCGGCTCGGGCTGGACTACGTGATCGTGTCCGCGATGTCGGGGGCCATGGGCGGATCGCGCTCCGAGGAGTTCCTGTGTCCGACCCCGGTCGGGGAGGACACCTTCGTGCGGTCCCCGGGTGGCTACGCCGCCAACGTCGAGGCGGTCGTCACACCGGTCCCCGATCCGATCCCCTACGACGACGTGCCGGCCGCCCACGTCGAGGACACCCCCGACACGCCGACGATCGAGACCCTGGTCGCCTTCGCCAACGAGCACGTCCCCCGCGAGGACCGGGCGTGGGTCGCGGCTGACACCCTGAAGAACGTCGTGGTGATGCTCCGCCACCTCGAAGGTGGGCGGACCCCCCTGGTGGTCGGCGTGCCCGGCGACCGGGACGTGGACACCAAGCGGCTGCAGGCCCAGGTCGAACCCGCGGTGGTCGAGCCCTTCACCGACGAGGACTTCGCCGGGCACCCGGCGCTGGTCAAGGGCTACATCGGGCCCCAGGTGCTGGGGGAGGACTCGGCGAGCGGCATCCGCTACCTCGTCGACCCGCGGGTCGTGCCAGGCACCCGCTGGGTCACCGGCGCGAACGAGCAGGGCCACCACGTCTTCGACCTGGTGTGCGGGCGCGACTTCACCCCCGACGGCACGATCGAGGCCGCGGACATCCTGGACGGCGACCCGGCGCCCGACGGTTCGGGCCCGCTGGAGCTTGCCCGCGGCATCGAGATCGGTCACATCTTCCAGCTCGGCCGTAAGTACGCCGACGCGCTCGGGCTGCAGGTCCTGGATCAGCACGGCAAGCTCGTGACCGTGACCATGGGCTCCTACGGGATCGGGGTGTCCCGCGCCGTGGCCGCCATCGCCGAGACCACCGTCGATGAGCTCGGGCTGTGCTGGCCCCGGCAGGTCGCCCCCGCCGACGTGCACGTGGTCAACGCGGGCAAGGGTGAGGACACCGCCTCCGTCGCTGAGGACCTGGCCGCCGGGTTGGACGCGGCCGGGCTCGATGTGCTCCTCGACGACCGAGCCAAGCTCAGCCCCGGGGTGCGTTTCAAGGACGCGGAGCTGCTCGGCGTCCCGACCATCGTGATCGTCGGCAAGCGGCTGGCCGACGGGGTCGTCGAGGTGAAGGACCGCCGCACCGGGGTGCGGGAGGACGTCCCCGTCGCTGGGGCGCTCGACCACCTGGTCGCGGTGTGCCGGTCCTGAGCCAGTGCCCCCCGACCGAGCGATGACGCGGCCGGGGCGGGAGCTGCTCGGTGAGCTGCTCAGCTCGGCTCGAGCTCGAAGGTCTCGGGACCGTCGGGGAGCTCCACCACCACCGAGGTGACCCGGAAGCCGTCACCGTCGTCGTCCAGCTCCACGGTGCGGCGGCCGAGGACGTAGTCCTCGGTCAGCATGAAAGACTCCTCCCCGCGGCGGGCGATCCGCACGTCCTCGGGGAGGTCTCCCTCGAACATCCCGAGGACGGCACGGGCCTCCTCACGGGCGGCGTCGGTGTCGATGTCGGCACCGGGTGCGGCGGGCTCGTCGACGGTCCCGTCGTCGACGTCATCCCCGGGTTAGGAGGTGCCGGGCTC
>SLQK01000123.1 GCA_007131525.1 Nitriliruptoraceae bacterium
CCCCGGTCTCCTCGATGTAGCCCATGCCGCCGTGGACCTGGACCGCGAGCGAGGTCACCTCGACCCCGACGTCGGTCCCCCAGGCCTTGGACAGCGGGGTGAGCAGGTCCGCGAGCTTGCGCTGCTCCTCGCGGACCGCCTCGTCGGCGGCCGCATGGGCGAGGTCCAGGGCGTGGGCGTTGAGGTAGCACAGGGCCCGCACCGCCTCGATGTTGGCCTTCATCGTCAGCAGCATCCGACGCACATCGGCGTGCTCGATGATCGGGGCCTGCTCCCCCGGTGGGGTCGACGGCCCACGGCCCTGCTGGCGTGTCTGGGCGTAGGCCAGGGCCTGCTGGTAGGCACGCTCGGCCAGGGCGAGGCCCTGCAGGCCCACGCCGAGCCGCGCGTCGTTCATCATGGTGAACATCTGGCGCATGCCCTGGTTCGGCTCGCCGACCAGCTCACCGACCGCGCCGTCGCTGTGCTCCCCGAAGGCCATCACACAGGTCGGGGACGCCTTGATCCCCAGCTTGTGCTCGAGCGACACCACCTCGACGTCGTTGCGCTCACCCAGGCTGCCGTCAGCGTTGACCAGCACCTTGGGCACGATGAACAGCGAGATGCCCTTCACCCCTTCCGGCGCGTCGGGTAGGCGGGCCAGCACCAGGTGGATGATGTTGTCGGTCAGGTCGTGGTCGCCGTAGCTGATGTAGATCTTCTGCCCGGTGATCCGGTACGTCCCGTCACCGGCGGGCACCGCCTTGGTGGTCACCGCCCCGACATCCGAGCCGGCCTGGGGCTCGGTGAGGTTCATCGTTCCGGTCCACTCACCCGAGACCATCTTCGGCACGTAGGTGTCCAGCTGCTCCCGGGAGCAGTGGTGCTGCATCAGGTAGACCGCCCCGGTGGTCAGCAGCGGCGCCATCGAGAACGCCATGTTCGCCGAGGTGGTGAACTCCTTCACCGCGTTGGCCACCGTCAACGGGAACGCACCACCCTCGTACTCCGAAGGGTGCTGTAGCGCGCCCCAGCCCGCCTCCAGGTACAGCCGGTAGGCCTGCTTGAAGCTGTCGGGCGTCACCACCTCACCATCACGCAGGACCGAGCCCTGCGTGTCACCGTCACGGTTGGTCGGCGCGATCGCCGAGGCGGCGAACCGGCCCGCCTCCTCGAGCAGACCCGCCACGAGGTCAGGGTCGGCGTGGGCGAAGGCCTCGGTTGCGGTGAGGTCCGCGAGCGGGGTGATGTGCTCGAGGACGAAACGGACATCACGGAGCGGGGCGGTGTAGGTATCCATGCGCCGAGCGTAGCTACGGGCGACGGGCTGCAACGATTCGTTGCCGCCCGTGCAGGCGGCCGTCGGGGGCCCGTTCGGCGCTAGCCTCGCCACGCACCGTCGAGCGCGGCGCGCCACCCCGCCCCCTCCTCGACGGCACCGCGCCCAGCCACCCCACCCCGTCCGCGCCACCTGGAGATCGCTGTGAGCCCACGCTGGGCCCCGGTGCCGCGGGTGCCACGGCTGCTCAAGCTGGTCGGCCGCGCCGTCGGGCTCCCGGTGACCACCGTGCGGGCCTACTGGAGCCAGGAAGCCCGCAGCATCCGCACCGGCTCGCGGGCGCTGGCGCTCGGGCTCGGGGCGACCCTGATCGCCGGGATCGTGCTCGCTTCGGCCGAGGACCGGCTGGAGCAGGTGCCCGGGCTCCTCGCCCTGATCCCGGCGGCCATCGGGATGCGCGGGGCGATCTTCGGGGCACTGGGGTCCCGGCTGGCCACGGGCATCCTGACCGGCGAGTTCGATCGGGACCTGTCGAGGACGAGCTACCTCGGCCGCCAGGTGGAGGCGTCCACCGTCCTGAGCCTGGCCTCGGCGCTCCAGGCTGGTGCGATCGCCTGGGCGGTCAGCGCCGCCCTGGGGCTGCGGACCATCCCGCTGCTCCAGCTGATCGCGATCTCGTTGATCGGCGCCGTGCTGTCCTCGATGGTGTTGTTCGTGGTGGTCATCACCATGGCCCGCCGGAGCCAGGCGGTCGGGTTCAACCTCGACGACGCCGGCGCTCCGATCATCACCGCGACCGGGGACCTGGTGACCCTGCCGGCGCTGCTCGTGGCCACCCTGATCCTCGAGGTCCCGTGGCTCGCGACGACCACCGGGGCGGTCGGCCTCGTCGCGGGGGTCGTCGCCGTCATCGTGGGGCTGCGGACCGAGGACCCCCTGATCCGGCGGGTCGTGCGCGAATCGCTGGTGGTCCTGACGATCGCGGTCACCGTCGACGTCCTGGCCGGGGTGGTCGTCGAGGCCCGGGCGGAGCAGCAGTTCGGCGCCGCTGCGCTGCTGGTGCTGATCCCACCCTTCATCGCCAACTGCGGCTCGCTCGGGGGGATGCTGTCGAGCCGGCTCGCCTCGAAGCTGCACGTCGGCCAGCTCGACCCTCGGCTGCTCCCGGGCAAGCTCGCGACCCTCGACTTCTCGCTGACGACGCTGCTGGCGGCGCTGGCGTTCACCGGCGTCGGGGTGGCCGGTTGGCTGGCAGCGGTCGTGGTCCCGGGGGTCGCGCCGCTGAGCCTGCCGGTGACGCTGGCGGTCGTGCTGCTCTCCGGGCTGTTCGCGCTGCCGATCCTGGCACTGACCGCCTACGCCGCCGCCTCCCTGTCCTTCCGCTTCGGGTTCGACCCCGACAACCACGGCATCCCCATCGTGACCGCGACCATGGACCTCACCGGGGTCCTGTGCCTGCTCGCCGCGGTGA
>SLQK01000132.1 GCA_007131525.1 Nitriliruptoraceae bacterium
CAGGTTCAACAGCCGACCGTCCGGAAGGTACACGTACGCCAGCAGTCGGCCGTAACGGTCCCGCGTCCGCCCGGGCACCAGCCTCAGCCGCACCGGCCCGTCGCCGACGGTCCGGCGGGTGAACTCGGCCGCCTCGGGCCCGTCCGACGGCGGGTCCGGATCGTCGTCGCCGAACGGCCGCTCGGGCGGACGCGCGGTCCCCGGCGGCGGCTCGAAGAGCCGGTCGTCGGGGTCGCGAGCCGCGTCGCGTTCTGCCATGCCGCCACCCTATCGCGGGCCGAACGGAGGCCGGCCGGGCAGGGCCCGGCCGGTGGTCGAGCTGGTCGGGCACTCAGCCGCTCAGGTCGCGCTTCTCCTTGATGCGGGCCGACTTGCCGACGCGGTCGCGCAGGTAGTAGAGCTTGGCGCGACGCACCTTGCCGCGGCGCACCACGTCGATGGACTCGATCACCGGGCTGTGCACCGGGAAGGTCCGCTCGACCCCGACACCGAAGCTGACCTTGCGCACGGTGAAGGTCTCGCGCAGACCGCCCCCCTTGCGTGCGATGACGACGCCCTCGAACACCTGGATCCGCGAGCGCGTGCCCTCGACGACACGGACGTTGACCTTGACGGTGTCACCAGGACGGAAGTCCGGGATGTCGTCGCGCAGACGCGACTGCTCGACGATGTCGACCTTGTTCATCGGGCTGCCTTCGGGGGCTGAGGTGGGAGGCGCAGGGCCATGGACGGGGGGATCGCCGCTCGGCGGACAGGTGCCACGGCGGACCGCGTCCCCGGGACCGAGAGGTTGCTCGCAGCGCTGGCGGGCACGCGGGGCGCGCACAGGCCGGCGAGGATACGGTGCCGGCGGCCGGAGGGTCAACCGGAGTCGTGGTCCTCGGGCCGGTCGAGCAGATCCGGACGCCGCTGCGTGGTCAGGGCCACCGCCTGGTCGTGCCGCCACCGGTCGACCGCCGCGTGGTCACCGGAGGTGAGGACCTCCGGGACGCCCAGCCCACGCACCAGCGGCGGCCGCGTGTACTGCGGGTACTCGAGCAGCCCCGAGGTGAACGACTCGTCCTCCGGCGACGCCTGGTTGCCGACCACCCCCGGCACCAGTCGGGTGACGGCCTCGATCACCGCGGCGGCCGCCACCTCGCCGCCGAACAGCACGTAGTCACCGATCGACACCTCGTCGGTGGCCACCAGCTCGTGGACCCGCTCGTCGATCCCCTCGTAGCGACCGCACAGCAGCACGAGCCGGTCCTCGGCCGCGAGCTCGGCCGCCAGGTCCTGGGTCAGCGGGCGACCGCGAGGTGTCAGCAGCACCGTCCTGGGGCGGTCACCACCGGCGGTGAACCGCTCGCCGGGGGCGTCGCCCCGCACCGTGCGGCCACGGGTCACCTCGGCGTCCAGATCGTTCCAGACGGCCTCACAGGCGTCGATCCACACGTCCGCGCGCATCACCATGCCGGCGCCCCCACCGTAGGGGGCGTCGTCCACGCTGCGGTGGCGGTCGGTGGTCCACTCCCTGAGGTCGTGGACCCGGACGTCGAGGACCCCGTCGGCGATCGCCCGACCGAGTAGCGAGGTGGTCAGCGGCCCCTCGAACCAGCCCGGGAAGATCGTGAGCACGTCGATGCGCACGACGCTCACCCCGGCTCGGGCGCGTCGGGTGGCACCACGTCCGCGGCGGGCGAGCCCTCGGGTGGCACCACGTCGGGCTCGCCGTCGAGCAGGCCGTCGGGCGGGTCGACGAGCAGCACCAGGGCGCCGTCCTCCTCCTCGACCACCTCGGCGAACTCCTCGGCCGCCGGCAGGAGCCATGATCCGGCGCCGTGGGTCACCTCGAGGAGGTCGTAGCCGGCCGCCTCGGGGAGCTCGATCAGCGCCGTGACCTCGCCGAGCTCCCGACCGTCGACGTGCCGGACCGGCATACCGACCAGCTCGTGGGCGTAGTAGGTCTCGCTGTCCTCGAGGTCCACCGGCTGCCCCAGGACCTCACGGCCCCGGAGCCGCTCGGCGTCACTGCGGTCGGCGATGCCGTCGAAGGCGAGCAGGAGGCGGCCCTGATGGGGCCGGCTCGACGTGATGACACGCGGGGTGTCACCCACCACCACCTCGGTGCCGACGTCGTAGCGCCCGGGAACGTCGGACAGCGGCTGGACGACCACCTCGCCGCGGACACCGTGGGCCTTGACGACGCGACCGATCAGGACGGTGGCGGCGTCGCCTGCAGGCTCCACGGGTACCTCCAGCCAGGGATCGGTCCCGGCAGGGGGGTCAGTCGACGATCTCGACGGTGACGTTCTCGTCGTCGAGGGCGCCTGCGGCCTTGACCAGGGTGCGGATGGCCTTGGCGGTACGACCACGCTTGCCGATCACCTTGCCGAGGTCCTCCTCGTGGACGTGCAGCTCGAGGACGGTCTCGCGCTCGTCCTCGTCCACCTCGATGCGGACCTCGTCGGGGTGGTCGACGAGCTGCTTGGCGACGAACTCCAGGACGTCCTCGGACCTCACTGGTCACCCCCGCCCTCGGCGCCCTCGGCCGCCTTCGCCTTGGCCTTCTTGGAGAGCTTCTCCTTCGGCTCGGTGGCGGTGCGGTCGCGCTTGGGGGCGTCGCCTGGCTTGAACTCCTCCCACACCCCGGTGATGCGCAGGATCTTGCGCACGGGGTCGGTGGGCTGGGCACCGTTCTTGAGCCAGTGCAGCGCGCGCTCGTTGTCGAG
>SLQK01000292.1 GCA_007131525.1 Nitriliruptoraceae bacterium
ACCCACCGGCGGGTCGCCGCTGTGCTCACCTACCTCCGCGACGCCGGCCGGGCGCACCCGCTGTGAGCAGCGCTACCGCCGCAAGCTCGGGTCACCCGGACGGTGCCGCCGCGGACAGCTCGACGCGCCGCAGCAGCTGGGCGTTGAGCGCCACGACCACGGTCGAGGTCGACATGAGGATCGCGCCGACCGCGACGGGGAGGATGACGCCGATGGGCGCGAGGACCCCGGCGGCCAGGGGCAGCGCGACGATGTTGTAGCCCGCGGCCCACCACAGGTTCTGGAGCATCTTGCGGTAGGTCGCCCGGGAGAGGTGGCGGATCGCCACCACCCCTCGGGGGTCGTCCGAGGCGAGGATGATGCCCGCCGACTCGATCGCGACATCCGTCCCCGCCCCGATGGCGATCCCGACCGTGGCGCGGGCCAGCGCGGGCGCGTCGTTGATGCCGTCCCCGACCATCGCGACGCTGCGGCCCTCCTCCAAGGGCGCCGCGACCTTGCCGGCCTTGTCCTCCGGCAGGACCTCGGCGAACACCTCGTCGATGTCCAGCTCGGCACCGACCGCCTCGGCGACCTGCCGGGCGTCCCCGGTGATCATCGCCACCGTCACGCCGGCCTCGTGGAGGCGTGCGACCGCCTCCCGCGACACCTCCCGCACCTGGTCCTCCAGCGCCAGCGCCCCGATGATCGTGCCGTCACGCACGACGTGGAGGACCGCCGCACCACGCTCGCGCCAGGCGCGGACGTCCTCATCGAGCTCGTCGGGCACGGTGAGGTCACGATCCCTGAGCAGGGCCGGACCCCCGACGGCGACCGAGTGGCCGTCGACCTCGGCCTGGACACCGCGACCGGTCATCGACTCGAACCCACGGGCGGGCGGCAGGTCGCCGAGCTGCTCCCGGGCGTGGGCGTGGATCGCACGGGCCAGCGGGTGCTCCGAGTCGGCCTCCGCGGCGCCTGCCAGTCGGAGCACCTCGTCCTCCTCCCGACCGTCGGCGGCCGCGATCGCCGCGACCCGGTGCTCGCCGAGGGTCAGCGTGCCGGTCTTGTCGAACAGCACGGTGTCGACGGTGCGCATGGCCTCCAACGCCAGCCGGTCCTTCACGAGGATCCCTGACCGGGCGGACTTCGAGGTCGAGATGGCGGTCACCAGCGGGATCGCCAACCCCAGCGCGTGGGGACAGGCGATGACGAGCACCGTCACCGACCGGTTCAGGGCGAAGGCCGGCTGCCCGACCGCCACCCACACCACCGCCGTGATCGCCGCGGCCACCACGGCGACGTAGAACAGCAACGCCGCGGCTCGGTCGGCCAGGCGCTGGGTCCTCGACCTCGACGCCTGCGCCTCCTCCACCATCCGCTGGATGCCGGCGAGGGTGGTGTCGTCGCCGACCGCCTCGACCCGCACGCGCAGGCTGGCGTCGGCCACCACGGTGGCGGCCACCACCCGCTCGCCCTCACTGCGTGACACCGGTGTGGACTCCCCCGTGATCATCGACTCGTCGACATCCGCCGCCCCCTCGACGATCTCACCGTCAGCGGGCACCCGGCCGCCGGGCCGCACCAGGACGACATCACCGACCACGAGTTCGGTGACCTTGACCGTCTCCGTGCCGCCGTCGTCGGTCACCCGCTCCGCCTCGTCGGGGAGCATCTCGGCGAGGGCCTCGAGCGCACCGGTGGCCTGCCCCACCGCACGCATCTCGACCCAGTGACCCAGCAGCATCACCGCGATCAGCAGGGCCAGCTCCCACCAGATCTCGGTATCGAACAGCCCCAGCGAGGTCGCGAGCGAGGCAACGTAGGCGACCGTGATCGCCATGGCGATCAACAGCATCATGCCGGGCTGCCAGGGCCGGATCTCGGACCTCGCCCCGACCAGGAACGGCCAGCCGCCGTAGAAGAAGATGATCGAGCCGAGCACCGGTGCGAGCAGCTGCTCCCCGACGATCTGCGGGGCGGTGTAGCCGAACCAGTCCTGGATCATCGGCGACCAGATCACCACCGGCACCGAGAGCACCAACGTCAGCCAGAAGCGATCGCGGAACTGCGCGGCGTGATCGTCGTGTCCCGCGTGTCCGCCGTGGTCGCGGTGACCGTCGCCGTGGTCGTCGTGCTCGTGCTCCGCGTCACGCGTGCGCTGCCGTGTCCCCTGCTGGTCGGTCATGACCGGTCCTTGGGTCGAAGCTGCACCGGGCGTGGTCCCGGCGGCGCCGTCGCGCCACCGTCCGCGCTGAGGAGGTGTCAGTGGCCCAGCGCGGCGATGGCGTCCTGCAGCGTGGCCACACCGATGACCTCGAGCTCAGGCGGTGCCGCCGCCTCCGCGATGTCGAGCAGCGCCTCGGGGACCAGGAACACCTCGGCGTCGACCAGCAGCGCGCCACGGACCTTGGCGGCCACTGCCTCGACGGGACCGACGTTGCCGTCCAGGTCGATCGCGCCCGTGCCTGCGATGACGCGACCACCACCGAGCGACTCCTCGGTCGCGGCGTCGTAGGCGCCGAGGGCGAACACCAGCCCGGCTGACGGCCCCCCGATCTGCCGATCCTCGACCGCCCGCGCCTCCACCGGCGCGTCGATGCGCAGGTCGACCGTGGTCACGAGCACCCCGAGGCCGACCTGCCCCACGTCCGTCCCCGTGTCCAGTGGGACCAACTCCAGCGCGCGTGTCAGCTCCTGCCCGTCGCGGAGGACGGTGATCTCCACCTGCTCCCCGGCGACGCGGTCACCGAGGACCGCCACCAGCTCACTGGCCAGGGCCACCTCGGTGTCATCGACGGCGATGATGACATCCCCCTCCTCGAAGGCCTCGGCGCCAGGGGTCCCGGGGAGCGTCGCGAGGATCCGGGCTCCGTCGCCATCGACCGTCACATCCATGCCCGCGGCGTCCAGTCCGACAGCGACCGCCGCGCGGATGCTCTCCCGGAACAGCTCCCGCTGGAACTCCTCGAAACGTTCCTGGTCCACGTCGGGGGGGACCAGGCCTGGCAGGAGCGTCAGTTCCCGGTCACCCACGACGAGCACCCGGGTAGCGGTCGCGACCGTCGCTGGCTCGAGCCGCACGACGGTGATGTGGAGCTCCTCCGGCAGCTCGCTCGGCAGCCCGTCGTCCAGCTCGATGACCTCCGGCACCGCGATCGCAGGGGACGCCTCGGTCACCGCCAGGGGCATGGGAACGACCAGTGCGGCCCAGACCAGCAGCAGGACCGCGACAGCGAACACCAGCTTGCGCATCAGCGATCCGCCTGCGGGAGGTGGCCGGGATCGTCGGGCCGCGCCGACGATGTCGCCGGGGCCCGCTGCTCTCCGAGTTGGAGGGTCCGTCGGACCACGCGGTCGAGCTGCTCCGGCGTGACCACGCCCTCGATCCGTTCGGCACCCTCCTCGCCGGAGGTGACGACGAGGGGCCGGCCGTCGGCCATCTCGCGGAGCGCGTCGGTGATCTCCGCACCACCGTCGACCGACGGCAGCGCATCGACCGGCAGCATGACCTCCGACACCGGGGTGCCGGCACGCCGCTCCTCGGGCAGCCGCGCGATGTGGTCGAACAGCAGGACGCCGACGGTGCGGCCGTCGCGGGTGATCGCGAGGCTCCGCTCAGGCCCCACCCGCAGCTGCTCCACCGCGATGGCGAGGTCGGCGTCGGCAGGCAGCGTGGTGAGCTCGTCGCGGAGCAGCAGCTCACCCACGGTGAGTCCTCGCAGCGCCTCGCCGATCGCGTGTTGTGCGATCTCGCTCTGGGCGGCGAAGGCGAGGAAGGCGCCGATGACCATGAGCCAGATCCCGCCGATGGCAGCCGCGGGGAGGAACAGCAGCTGCAGGACACCGACGCTGACGAGCGCCGCGGCCAGGACCTGACCGGTCCGGGCCGCGAACCTCACTGCCCGACCTCGGTCTCCGGTCACCGACCACACCAACGCGCGCAGGATGCGGCCCCCGTCCAGCGGCGCGCCCGGCAGCAGGTTGAACAGGCCGAGCGCGAGGTTGATCCACCCGAGCAGGCCGGCGACGTCAGCGACCACCTCGAGTCCGGCCTGCCCGCTGTAGAACGCGATCAGGCCGAAGATCGCCGCGAGCACGATGCTCGAGAAGGGGCCGATCGCCGTGACGGCGAACTCGTCACGCGGACGGCGGATGTCGGAGGCCATCTCGGTGACGCCGCCGAACAGGAACAACGTGATACCGCCGACCTCGACCCCCCGGTGCTGCGCCTCGAGCGCGTGGGCGAACTCGTGGATCAGCACCGAGAGGAAGAACAGCGCCGCGCCCACCACGGCCATGAGCACCGCCGGCGTCGAGGCGTAGCCGACGAACACGAACCGGCTCCAGAAGCTCCACCCCACCAGCAGCGCGATGATCACCCATGACCGGTGGATGCGCACCTCGATGCCCGAGAGCGACCCGATGGTGATCCGTTGGCCCACGGCGCTGGCACCCCCCTCCTGATCGGTGGTGCGGGTCGCGAGATCGGCGACCGGGCCCCTGGCATGGTCGGGTCGACCAGCTCGGTCCCGGTCGATCGGGACGCAGCGGTGGTCACTCGAGCCAGGCCCAGGCCTTGGGCTCGTCGTCGGAGGAGAAGGTCTGGAGCTCCACCGGGGTCGCTCCGGCTGCCTTCGACAGCAGCTGGGTCGCGGTGTCATCGGTGACGACGGCGACGCGCTCCACGTCGTCACGGTTCTCCCGGACGAAGCTGAGGCGCTCGTCCAGCGCGGTGAAGAAGCTCGACAGCTCGAGATCGGAGAGACGGAACAGCACACGGATCGTGCCGTGCCGGGCGATCTCGTCGCGCAACTCGCTGGCCAGCTGGGTGTACTCGTCCGCGGTCACCTCACCCGACAGGGAGTAGCCGACGATCTCGTCGTGGCTCTTCTCGAGTCGACGCATCATGCTCGTGCCTTCCATCGGTGACGGGGCTGTGTCCAGACGCACGCACCATCACGTGCGTCTCACCTCACCGTAAAGGCCCCAGCAGGGCTCCGGGGCGTCGGCACGGACGAACGGCCACGCCCATCCGTGCCTGCCGCGGCGGAAGCCACCGTGCAGCGGTCGCTAAGGGCGTGAAGCAGCGGTGTCCCACGCGGGTACCGCTGGCCCTACCTCGTGGGCCGTTCGCCTCAGGGTGGCCCCAACCAGCCCCCGTAGGGTTGGGACGTCCGCGGGAACGCACGCTCCCACGGGTCGGCGGACGCCACCACGTCCGACTGCACCGCTCGACACCGGACGGAGCGACTGCCATGACGAGCCCGCAGGAACCCGAGATCGCCGGGGCCCACCCAGCCGACCGCGTGCCGCGCCGCGGCTACGTGGTCCTCCTCGCCGGGCTGCTGTCGAACTTCAGCGTCGGCATCCTCTACACCTGGAGCAACATCCGGGACTCCCTCGAGGGCTACGAAGAGTGGGCCGTCTCCCAGCTGACGATCCCGTTCTCCATCGGAGGGTTGACCTTCGCCCTGCTGCTGATCGTGGCCGGCGCCCTACAGGACCGTTACGGACCCCGCCCGGTCATGATCGCAGGGACCATCATGGTCGGCGGCGGCACGATCCTCAGCGGGCTGGTGACGCGCACCCCAGGGCTGTTCTTCGTCTCCTTCGGCGTGATCGTCGGAGCCGGGCTCGCCTTCGTCTACGCCTGCCCACGGCCGGCAGCGATGAAGTGGTTCGACCCGTCACGCAAGGGGATGATCAACGGCCTCGTCGTCACCGGGTTCGGACTCGGCGCGCTGTGGCTCGGGCCGACCCAGCTGCTGCTGCTCAACACCTTCGGCTACTCGCTCGAGCGGACCCTCGTGATCCTTGGGTTGCTGATCCTGGCGATCGGGCTGCCCTGCGCCGCCGCGATGGTGGACCCGCCCGCGGGCTACGTGCCCCCGGCCCCTGCGCGCGCCAGGAAGCAGTCCGCCGGCGAGACGCACAGCCACGCTCCGAGCGTCGGCCTGCGCACCGCCATGGGCACCCCGCAAGCCTGGATGCTGCTGGCCATCTACGCCCTCTTCTGCTCCGCCGGCGCGATGGTCATCGGCAGCGTCGGCAGCATCATGAGCACGCAGACCGTGGGAGGCCTCGACGGCGCGCTTGGCCCGAGCCTGGCCGTGCTGCTGCCGTTGGCCGTACCGATCCTGGCGATCACCAACGCGATGGGTCGGACCACCGGCGGCATCGGGTCCGACTACCTCGGCCGCCGAGGCACCTACGTCGTGATGCACGTGCTGCTGCTGGTCAACATGTTCCTGCTGCAGTTCTGGACGACCCCATCGTTGATCCTCGCCGGGGCGCTCGTCGCCGGCGCCTGCTACGGCGCCGCACTGGCCGTGACCCCATCCATCGTGGCGGACTACTTCGGCCTCAAGGCCTACGGCGCGAACTACGGCTTCGTGTTCTTCGGGTGGGGGATCTCGCTGCTGCTGGGCCCCCAGATCGGCTCCAGCGTGCTGGCGGCCACCGGCAGCTACGTCGGTGCGTACTACGCCGCGATCGGACTGCTGTCGGTGTCGCTGCTGCTCGTCCTCCTGCTGCGCCAGCCCCGTTTCTCTGCCGAGCAGGTGCTCGACGGCAGCGTGCCGGCAGCCGTGACAGCCCCCGTGGCGATCCGGTCGCGCGAGCCCGCGCCGGTCCCGGCTGCGTGACGCCTCGGGATCGAGGGAGCCGCGAGGCGGGAGGCTCGCCGAGCTGCAGCCTTGCCGGCTGAGCGCGGGTGGGTGCGCGCGGGCGGGTGCGCGCGGGCCCGGTGCGCCCGCGGGTCCATGCGCCCGCGAGCCGGTGTGCGCGCGAGCCGGTGTGCGCGAGAATCAGCGGGTAGCTGCTGCTTCTCGCGGCTGGGGAGCGGGCAGCACCCGCTCCGCGTGGTGAGGCTGCGAGAAGCAGCGCCTATCCGCTGCAAGTCGCACCCAGGGGGCGAGAGGCAGCGGCGTGCTCCCCGCACGCGCGACCAGCAGCGGCTGTCCGCTGCACCTCGCCGGGCGAGCCCAGGCCCGAGGGTGGGTGTCGCCCTCAGTGCCGGTCGGACCCCGACGCACCCTCCCGTCTGCCCGGCAGCTCACGGTCGAGCAGCAGCACGGCGCTCGGGTCGTCGATGACCTTCTCCAGCTCCCCCACGATGGTGCTGACGCTGGCCTCCTCCTCGACCTGCTCCTCGAGGAACCAGGTCAGCAGCGGCAGGCTCGGGTAGGCCCGAGCCTCGGTGGCGGCGGCGTAGAGCTCACCGATGGCCCCCGTGACCTTGCGCTCGTGCTCGAGCGCCGCGACGAAGACGGCGAGGAGGTCGTCGAAGTCGGCCCGTGGGGCCTCCAGGGGCGTCAGGGTGACCTCGCCATCACGGTCCAGCACGTGGTCCATGAACAGCCGGGCGTGCTCGCCCTCCTCGGCTGCCTGGGACCGCAGCCAGGTGGCGGAACCGTTGTAGTCGTGGGCCTCGGCCCACGCGGACATCTGGAGGTAGGCCCGCTCGGCGGCGTGTTCCAGCGCGATCTGCGCGTTGAACCGGGCCTGCAGTTCGACGTCCATCACGATCCTCCTCGAGGTCGGGTACGGCTGCAACGGTAGGCCCTGCCCACGAGCGGGTCAGGCCCCACGTGCGGGGTCAGCTCTCATCCCAGCGGCGCGATCACGCCGGGGCCGTAGGCATCGGCCAGCCGGGCCGGCACGAGCACCTCGGCGGCGGGCCCGCAGGCCACGGGACGCCCCGCCAGCAGCACCACCTGATCGGCCCGTGCAGCGACCGCGAGGTCGTGGGTCGCCGCGACGACGATGGCGCCGCGCTCACGCTCGTCCTCGACCGCGCGAGCGATCAGCACCTCGCTGGCTGCGTCCAGTCCGGTGTGCGCCTCGTCGAGCAGGAGCACCTCCGCCTGCTGTGCGAGCGCCCGGGCGGTCAGCACCCGCTGGCGCTGGCCGCCGGAGAGCTCGATCAGCTGTCGCCGCGCGAGGTCGGTGACCTCCACGCGATCCATGGCCTCTGCGATGCTCTCGCGATCCTCGGCACGGAACCGACCGAGGAGCCCTCGGTGCGGATAGCGCCCCATGCGCACGACCTCCGCCACGGTCAGGGGCAGTCCGGCGTCCACGTGGCTGGACTGGAACACCATCGCCACGGCCCGGCGGGCGGGGCGCTGCCCGGCGAAGCTGACCCTGCCGGTGCGCGGCGGCAGCAGCCCGGCGATCACCTGGAGCAGGGTCGACTTCCCCGAGCCGTTCGGGCCGATCAGGGCGGTGGTGGTCCCGCCGACCAGCTCCAGATGATCCACCTGCAGCACCGTCGGCCCGGTGTCGTAGCGGACCGTGATGCCCTCCAGCCGGGCGCAGCTCATCCGCCCAGACCCGCTGCGATGCGGCTCGCCTTGTCGCGCATCATCTCCTCGTAGGTCTCGGCACCCTCACCGATCGGCGAGAGCGACTCGGTCCACAGCGACACCACCTCCACCTCGAGGTCGGCCTCGGCGGCGAGCGCGTCCACCAGCTGCGTCGGTGAGCTCGCGTCGGCGAACAGGGTGGGCACACCGGCGTCCTCGATCGCGGCCACGAGGTCGGCGAGGTCGGCGGCGCTCGGGCTGGCCAGGGTCGTCCCACCGGGGATGACCGCGCCGATCACGGTGAAGTCGTACCGCTCGGCGAAGTAGCCGAAGACATGGTGGTTGGTCACGAGCTTGCGCCGCTGCGACGGGATGTCCGCGAGCAGCTGCTCCACCTCGGCGTCCAGGGCCAGGAGGTCAGCCTGGGCCCCGGCTGCGCGCTCGGACAGGATCGCCGCAGCATCCTCCTCGAGGCCCGCAGCAGCGATCAGCGCCTCAGCCACGAGGCCAGGGACGGCCGCCATGCGGCTCACGTCGGTCCACACGTGCGGGTCGAGCATGGTGGTGTCGTCGTCCAGGCCGATGTCGCCGTAGGCGATCGGATCGACCTGCGGTGCCACCGCGAACACCGGCACACCGTCGGCGGCGGCCGCCTCGACGATGGGGAGCACGTTCTCCTCGAGGTTCAGCCCGTTGACGACGATCAGATCCGCCTGCGTCAGGCGTTCCGCCGCGGTGGCGGACAGCTCGAAGGAGTGCGGGTCCACACCCCGCGGCATCACGCTGTCGACCTCGACCAGCTCGCCGAAGGCGACGTCCACGATGTCGGCCAGCACGTTCATGGTCACGACCACGTGAGGCACACCACCGTCCGCGACGACGGTCGTGGCATCGTCGGTCCCGGGACCGGCCGCCTCCTCCCCGCCGCAGGCGACGAGGAGGAGTGCGGCCGCCAGGACCCGTGCCCACTGGCTCACGCGAGTCGTGCTCATCAACGCGGCCAGGCACCGACGAAGACCAGGTCCGCGGGTGCACCGCCGAGCTCCATGGTCCGCGCAAGGCGCAGGTCGTCGTTGGTGGCGAACTCGTGCACCACGCCCTCGCTCGGCGAGGGCACGTAGGCCCGGTCCCGACCGCCGACGATGGAGAAGCGGGCAGCATCCTCATGGTCGTCGATGGTGACCGACTCCCCGCTGGACACGACCAGCTCCGCGGTGTCGAGGTCGAACAGGTGCAGCACACCGTCGTCGGTGAGCACCAGCACGTTGCCGTCGTCGTCGACGGTGGCTCGGGTCGCGGTCTCGGTCGGCAGGTCGACGATGGTCAGCACCGCGGCATCGGCATCGATGAAGGCCAGCTTGTCGTCCCGCGAGGAGACGAAGACGTTGCTGTCCTCGGCGGTGCGCAGGTAGCCGAGTCGGAACTCCTCACCGAGCTCCTCGGGGTAGAACACCTCGCGGCCGTGGGCGTGGTCACCGTGGGCCTCGAGCAGCAGCACCCGGTCGGCGCAGGCGAAGGCGGTCCAGTCCGCACCACGCATCTCCCCGTGCAGACCGGGGCACTCGTACTCGCCAACCCGCTCACCGTCGTGGAGGATCCACACTTCGTCGGCCAACCCACCGTCCTGGCCGTCCGCCGGCCCGGAGATCACCGTCAGCTCCTCGCTGAGCTGCACGATGCCGCCGTGGTGCGGGGTGTCGGTCTCGACCACCTCGCCGTCGATGTCGGTGTGCTCGAGCAGGGCCAGCTCATCGATCAGGAAGCCCGCACCCTCGTCGTCGCCGAAGATCGCGAACCGACCGAAGTCCGCGGTGGTGTGGATCGGCGTGCCGGTGTCCAGACGTGCGTCGAGCAGACGCGGCGGATCGATGTAGTAGTGGTTGTGGTCACCGTGGCCGACGGCCCAGGTCCCCGGCTCGATGAACTGCACGGTGTCGGCACCGTGCTGCACCGCTGCGACCACGCGGTGCTCGCTCCCGAGGTAGAGGGCTGCGCCGGGTGCTGCGGTGTCGAAGCTGGCGAGCACCTCCTCGGTGGCCAGGTCGACCACGTGGACGACCGGCGCCTCGGCGTCGGCGACGACCAGGCGCGGCTGCGGGTCGGGCACCTCCTCGGTCTCCGCAGCCATCGCGTCCCCATCGCTGCCGTGGCCGTGGTCGTCGTCGTGGTCGTCGGCCTCCTCGACGGCCTCCTCCTCGGTCGCCCCCGCGTCGTCGACCTCGGTGGCATCAGCGCCATCGTCGGCGTCGCCGCAGGCAGCGAGCAGCAGGGCGCCCGCGGCCGCGGCGGCAGCCGCACGCCATACTCGGTTGCGGACATGCATGTCGTCGTGACCTTCCTGGCGGGCAGGGCCCGCCCTCGGTGGCGGAGGCGGGCCTGCAGCACACTCC
>SLQK01000296.1 GCA_007131525.1 Nitriliruptoraceae bacterium
GAAAGGGGCCGTGGCCCTTCTTGCCGGTCACCGGCTCACCATCCGTGCTGACGACCGTGACGTCGGCGCCCTCCTCGGTGAGGCGCAGGACGGGGTAGAGCAGCTCGCTGTCCTCGAACAGCTCGGCGGCGAGCACCAGGACGCGGGTGTCGGACAGGCTCATGGGACGCTCCTCGGGGTGGCTGCGGGTGGTCCGGGCGGCGGGGTCCGGTGGGTCAGGGCGCCGGGGTCCGGTGGGTGGTCAGGGCGCCGGGGTCCGGTGGTGGCCAGCATGGGGAGCCCGCCGGTCCGGCGCGGGCCCGGTCGGGCCGGATGGACACCGGTCGGTCGGGTGAGCGCTCAGCTGCCGCGGACGTCCGCCAACAGATCCGAGGAGCCGGACGCGGCGGCGCTGACCAGCTCGGCGTGGACCGGCGCGTCGGGCACGTGCGGCGGGCGACCGACGGCCATCTCGCGACGCAGGGCGGGGACGATCTCGGTCCCGAGGATCTCCAGCTGCTCGAGCACCGTGTCCAGCGGCAGTCCGGCGTGGTCGATCAGGAACAGCTGCCGCTGGTAGTCGCCGACGTGGTCGCGCATCGCCGCGTAGCGCTCGATCACCTGCTGGGGGCTGCCGACGGTCAGCGGGGTCTCGGCGGTGAACTCCTCGAGCGACGGCCCGTGGCCGTAGACCGGCGCGACGTCGAAGTAGGGTCGGAACTCGTCGACGGCGTCCTGGGAGTTCGGCCGGACGAAGACCTGCCCGCCGAGCCCCACGATCGCCTGGTCCGCCGAGCCGTGACCATGGGCCTCGAAGCGCTCGCGGTAGAGGGCGACCATCTGCTGGGTGTGGTGCATCGGCCAGAAGATGTTGTTGTGGAAGAACCCGTTGCCGTAGAACGCGGCCTGCTCGGCGATCTGCGGGGTCCGGATCGACCCGTGCCACACGAAGGGCGGGACGCCGTCGAGGGGGCGTGGGGTGGCGGTGAAACCCTGCAGCGGCGCGCGGTGCTTCCCGCTCCAGTCCACCACGTCCTGCCGCCACAGCCGGTGCAGCAGGTCGTAGTGCTCGATGGTCAGGTCGAGGGCATCACGCAGGTCGTAGCCGAACCAGGGGTAGACCGGGCCGGTGTTGCCGCGACCGAGCATGAGGTCGACCCGCCCGCCGGCGAGGTGCTGGAGCATCGCGTACTCCTCGGCGATGCGGACGGGGTCGTTGGTGGTGATCAGGGTCGTCGCGGTCGACAGGATCAGCCGCTCGGTCCGGGCCGCGATGTAGCCGAGCAGGGTGGTGGGGGAGGAGGTCACGAAGGGCGGGTTGTGGTGCTCGCCGCTGGCGAAGACGTCGAGGCCGACCTCCTCGGCCTTCAGCGCGATCGCCACCATGGCCTGGATGCGCTCCGCCTCGGTGGGCTCGCGGCCGGTGGTGGGGTCGGGGGTGATGTCGCCGACGGAGAAGACGCCGAACTGCATCGCTGGCTCCTTGCCCTCGCGGAAGTTGCGGCTGCAACGATGTGGCACGGTACCGGTTCAGCTCGCGGTCGGCCAGCCGCGGCGGTCGGGTGGGTGGCGTGGGGTGGATCTGCGGACGCTGGTGTCCGGTTTCCCGCCCCGCGGTGGCCAGGTGGCTGGTGTGGGGTGGATCCGCGGACGCTGGTGTCCGGTATCCCACCCCGCGCGGCGACGAGCGACCCCGAGCGACCTCCCCGCGCGGCGACGAGCGACCCCGAGCGACCCCCGCGCGGCGACGAGCGGCCGCTTCCGCCCGGACGAGCCTCGCCGGTCAGCGCAGGAGGACCAGCGAGACCACGGCCACGGCCACGACGTACCACGCGAAGCGGTCGATGCCCGCGCGGCTGACCAGCCGGACCAGGAACGCGATGGCGAGGTAGCCGGAGACGGCGGCCGCGACGATGCCGATCATCAACTCGGAGGTGGTGATGGTGTCGAGATCGTCGACGCGCGGCAGTTGCACGATCCCGGCTCCGGCGATCGCAGGTAGACCGAGCAGGAACCCGAACCGGGTCGCCGCCGGCCGTGACAGCCCGGCGCCGATGCCCGCCGAGATGGTCATGCCGGACCGGGACACACCGGGCAGCAGCGCCAGGGTCTGGAAGAGGCCGACGATCAGCGCCTCGCGGACGCCCATGCGCTCCACCGTGATGGCACCCGCCACCACCTCGGCGTCAGCGTGGTCGGGGCCGCCGTCGTCGACGCCGTCGATCGAGGCCGCGGTGACCGCGTGACGCCGCAGTTGGCGCTGGTGGAGCCGCTCGCCCGTGATCAGCGTCGTCGCCGTGAGCAGCAGCAGGGCGGCGGTCGCGGTCGGGGAGGAGAACACCGACTCCACGGCATCGTCCAGGGTGAGCCCGGCGATCGCCACGGGCAGGCTGGCGAGCACCAGCAGGCCGAGCAGCCGCCGGTACATGGTGCGCTCCTCAGAAGGGGTGCGCGTCACGATGGACCGGGCGATGCCCCACAGGTCGGCCCGGTAGTAGACGACCAGCGCGAGCAGGGTGCCGAGGTGGAGGGCGACGTCGAAGGCCAGGCCATGCCGTTCCCATCCGGCCAGCGCCGGGACGAGCACCAGATGGGCGGAGGAGGAGACCGGGATGAACTCCGTCAGCCCCTGGACGATGCCGAGCACCAACGCCTGTACCCAGCCGGCAGCTTCGGACATCCGGCCCGCCCTCCTCGCCGGGCGGTCA
>SLQK01000208.1 GCA_007131525.1 Nitriliruptoraceae bacterium
CGGAGGCCGCCGGCGGTGACGCGGCGGACGCCGGCGCTGCGCCTGCGGCGGCGACCGAGTCCGGTGAGGCCCCGGCCGAGCGCGGTGAGGCTGCGGCCCCGCCCGCCGAGGCGCAGCCGGCTGCCAGGAAGCTCGGCGACGTCCACATCGAAGGGGCGGGCGAGATCGACCAGGAGGTCTTCGACCAGCTCATCGCCGAGGGGAAGTCGGAGCGCATCGCCCGGGCCAAGGCGAAGGCCGCCTGGGTCAAGAAGCAGAAGCAGGCCAAGCTCGACGAGGAGGGCGGCACATGACCGGGCACGATGTGGTGTTCGTGGTCGTCGGCCTGCTCACAGCTGGGGCGGCGGTCCTCACCGTCACCTCGAAGAACCTCATGCACGCCGCCCTGTTCTTCGCGGTCACGCTCGGGGGCATCGCCGGGGTGTTCCTGACCCTGGCGGCCGACTTCCTGGCGCTCGTGCAGATCGTGGTCTACGTCGGCGCCGTCGCGGTGCTGTTCATGTTCGGGCTCATGCTGACCCGGGCGCCGATCGGTCGGGAGGCGCTGGACGGGAAGAACCGGGGGCTGGCCATGGTGGTCGCCGGCGGGCTCTTCGTGGTGCTGACCACCCTGCTCATCGGTGCCTTCGGGGACCTGCCGACCGTCGAGGTCACCGGACCCCGCATCGACGATCTCGGGATCGCCATCTTCGCGGACTGGGTCCTGCCCTTCGAGGTGCTGTCCATGCTGCTGCTGGCGGCCCTGATCGGCGCGATCGTGCTCGCCCGTCGGGAGTCCGGAGAGTCCGGTGAGGAGCTGACCGTCACCCGCATCCAGATGGCCGAGGACCGTGACCCCGACGCGCTGGAGGGGGAGCAGGCGGCGCTGACCGGCGGCTCCGGTGGTACCGGTGACGCCGAGGAGGAGCACGCATGAGCCCGATCGGCCCCCTGGTGCTGGCCGCGTTCCTGTTCTCGGCGGGCGTCTACGGCGTGATCGCCCGACGGAACGCCGTGCTGGTCCTCATCAGCGTCGAGTTGATGCTCAACGCCGTGAACATCAACCTCGTGACCTTCCAGAACCTGCTGTTCCCGGGCGATCCGGCGGTGACCGGCCAGATGTTCGCCCTGTTCATCATCGGGGTCGCCGCCGCCGAGGTCGGTGTCGGGTTGGCCATCGTCTTCAACATGTTCCGCAACCGGGCCTCGGTCGACGTCGATGACGCCGACCTGATGCGCTGGTAGGGGAGGCTCACGTGGACGCGCTCCTCGAGTACGCCTGGGTGGTCGTGGCGCTGCCCCTGCTGTCGGCGGTGCTCATCACCGCGGTCGGCAAGCAGCTGCCCGGCAAGGGCTCGGAGATCGGCATCGCCGCGCTCGGCATCAGCTGGCTGCTGGCGATCGGCATCGCGTGGGAGACCTTCGTCAACTCACCCATCGAGCCGCTGGAGCGTGCGGTCGACTGGTCCCCGCTGGGGGGCGGGTTCGTGTTCGAGCTCGGCATCCTGGTCGACGGGCTGACCGCGGTGATGCTGCTGCTCGTGACCACCGTGTCCTTCATGGTGCACATCTACTCCCGCGAGTACATGAAGGGGGAGCCGCGTTACACCTACTTCTTCGCGATGCTGGGGCTCTTCACCTTCTCGATGCTGCTGCTCGTGGTGGCCAACAACCTGCTGCAGGCGGTGATCGGGTGGGAGCTGGTGGGCCTGTGCTCCTACCTCTTGATCGGCTTCTACTGGGAGGGCAAGTCCAACCAGGACGCCGCCAACAAGGCCTTCCTCACCACCAAGTTCGGGGACGTCGGCCTGATCGTCGGCGTGATCGTGCTGTCGGCCGGCATGTTCGGCCTCACCGACACGCCCTTCAACATCATCGAGATCAACGAGGCCGCGTTCGCCGGCCAGCTGTCCACCACCACCATCGTGCTGGGGATGCTGCTGATCTTCCTCGGCTGCATCTCCAAGTCCGGCCAGATGCCGCTGCACGTCTGGCTGCCCGACGCCATGGCCGGCCCCACGCCCGTCTCCGCGCTGATCCACGCCGCGACCATGGTGACCGCCGGCATCTTCCTGCTGGCCCGGCTGTTCCCGGTGGTCGCCCAGAGCCAGGCGGTGATGGCCACCATCGCCATCGTCGGTGTGATCACCCTGTTCTTCGGCGGCCTGCTGGCGTTGGTCCAGGACGACCTGAAGAAGATCCTGGCCTACTCGACGATCTCCCAGCTGGGCTACATGGTGGCGGCGATCGGTGTCGGTGGCTACGCCGCCAGCATCTTCCACCTGTTCACCCACGGGTTCTTCAAGGCGCTCTTGTTCCTCGGTGCCGGGTCCCTGATCCACGCCGTGCACTCGAACAACATCTCCGACATGGGCGGGATGGCCAGAGCCATGCCCCATACGTTCTGGACCTTCATCGTCGGGTCCCTGGCGCTGGCCGGGTTCCCCTTGACCGCCGGGTTCTTCTCCAAGGAGGAGGTGCTGGCCGCCGGTGACATCTGGGCCGGCGCCGGGTTCTTCACCGGCAGCCTGGTGTTCTGGGTGGGGCTCGCGGCATCCTTCGTCACGACCTTCTACATGGCCCGTGCGGTGTTCCTGATCTTCGCCGGCGAGAGCCGCAGCCACCACCCGCCGCACGAGTCCGGCAAGCTGATGGTCGGTCCGCTCATGCTGCTGGCCGTGCTGTCCATCGCCTCCGGCTACCTCCTGACGCCGATGTCGCCGGAGGCCCCCAACTTCGAGACCTGGTTGGCGACACCCATCCTCGACGAGGAGGCCACCTTCCCCTTCACCGGGGACGGCGCGACCGAGGCCTCGCCGGGCACCGTGACGGGGGACGGGGTGCTGGCAGGTGCGGCGAGCCCCGCACCGCTGGCCGCCGCCGGCGAGGACGGCGCGGTCAGCATCCTGCACGGCGTGCCGTACTGGAACCTGACCAAGCTCGCGATGGTGCTCGTGCTGTTCTTCTCCGCGCTGTTCCTCGCGTGGCGCTTCTACGGCAAGGGGCTCCCGGAGCGGGATCCGACCCTGCAGATGGGTGGGTTCAGCCGGGCGCTGGTCAACAAGTACGGGTTCGACGACGCCGGCTACCGCTACATCGTGGTGCCGGTGCGCGACAAGCTGTCGGCTGCGGCGACCTACTCCAGCAACGTGCTGATCGACGGGGTGGTCGCCGGCGTGGGCCGGGCCACGAAGCACGCGGCGGTCGCGACCTACCGGGTCGTCGACCAGCAGGTGATCGACGGTGGTATCCACGGGGCGGCGTTCAGCGCCGCCTGGTGGAGCGAGAAGCTCAAGAGGATCCAGTCCGGCGACGTGCAGAAGTACGCAGGCGTGCTCGTCGCCGGGACGATCCTGCTCGTGCTGGCCTTCGCGGCCGCGAGGTAGACGGAGGACCACGACCGGCGGGCCGACCCGCCGCCACGACGGGCTGGACGGCCAGTCGACTCGCACCGGGCTCACGGCCCGAGGTGAGCCAAGGAGACGAAGATGGACCCCAACACCGCAGGCTGGGCCCTGGTGGTCGCGCTGTTCCTGCCCTTGGTCGGTGCCGGTGCGTTGACGCTGATGCCGTCGTCGATGGACCGCGAGATCCGTCGCGCTGGCGTCGCGATCACCGCGGTCGGGTTCGCCCTGGTCGTGGCCATCACGGCCAGCTTCGACTACTCGCGGGCCGGTGAGCTGCAGTTCACCACCGATGTGCCGTGGATCACCGCCATCGATGCCCGGTTCTCGCTCGGGATGGACGGCATCTCGCTGCCGCTGTTCTTCCTGACCTCGCTGCTCACGCTGCTGTGCGCGATCTACACGACCAAGCACCTCCCATCGCCGGGCAAGCCCAAGGCCTTCCTGAGCCTGATGCTCCTGCTGCAGACCGGGATGGCGGGCACCTTCGTCGCCTTCGACCTGATCCTGTTCTTCATCTTCTTCGAGCTGACCCTGGTCCCCATGTTCTTCATGATCGGGATGTGGGGTGGCCCCCGCCGGGACTACGCCAGCGTCAAGTTCTTCCTCTACACCCTGTTCGGCTCGGTGTTCATGTTGGTGGCCTTCCTGGCGATCTACTTCCAGGCGGGCGCCAACACCTGGAGCATCATGGAGCTGTCGACCATGGCGCCCTTCGGGTCGACCACCTTCCAGACCTGGGCGTTCCTGGGGGTGTTCCTGGGCTTCGCGATCAAGGTGCCGGTGTGGCCCTTCCACACCTGGCTGCCCGACGCACACACCGAGGCACCGACCGTCGGCTCGGTCCTGCTGGCAGGCGTGCTGCTGAAGATGGGGACCTACGGCTTCATCCGCATCGCCCTACCGATCCTGCCCGACGGTGCCGCACGGTTCGCTCCCATGATCGGCGTGTTGGCGGTCATCGGGATCGTCTACGGCGCGCTGTGCTGCCTGGCCCAGACCGATGTGAAGCGACTCATCGCGTTCTCCTCCGTCGGCCACATGGGGTTCGTGATGCTGGGCATCGCGGCGATGAACGAGGCGGGCATCCAGGCCGCTCTGTTCGGCAACATCGCCCACGGCATCATCACCGGCATGCTGTTCTTCCTCGCCGGGTCGATGCACGAGCGCTACCACACCCGTGAGATCGCCGTCATCGGCGGTGGGATGCTGAAGAAGATGCCGGTGTACGGCGTGCTGTTCACCTACGTCGCGATCGCGTCGCTGGGTCTGCCGGGCCTGGCCGGCTTCTGGGGTGAGTTCGCCGCGATGTGGGCGGCCATCAGCCCGGGCCTGGGGCTGGCCGACAGCTACGGCGGCCTCTACCTCGGTCTGGTGGTGTTCGCGGCGATCGGCACCGTGCTGACCGCCGGCTACTTCCTGTGGCTGATCCAGCGCGTCAACCTCGGGGAGCCCCCGGAGCGGTGGGCCGACGAGCCGCTGGCCGACGTCCAGGCGATCGAGTGGGTCTCCTGGCTGCCGCTGCTGGCGCTGATCCTCGCGCTCGGCATCTTCCCGCGCCTGGTGTTCGGGGTGCAGGACGCTGCCGTGACCAACCTGGTCGGCTTCCTGGGCGGCTGACGCCCCGACGACGACCCCGCCGGATGGGAGCCATCACCACCGGCGCGAACCAGCGAGGAGGGACGAGGCGATGCAGATCGACTTCATCGCGATCCTGCCGGAGATCATCCTCACGGTCACGGCCCTGCTCGTGCTGGCCGCTGACCTGGCGCTGCGTGGGGATGCGAAGCAGTTCGTGAACCCCCTCGCCGCGCTCGGCACCGTCGGGGCGATCGTCGCCACGGTGACGCTGTGGGGATCCGAGCGGGTGACCTTCGGCACGATGTACGTGGTGGACGACTTCGCCGTGCTGTTCAAGCTCCTCTTCCTCGGCACACTGCTGGCCATCCTCGGCATCAGTTGGCGCTACGTCGCGGAGAACCGGTTCTTCCAGGGCGAGTACTACTTCCTGCTGCTCACGTCCTTCATCGGCATGCTGCTCATGCCCTCCTCCCGCGACCTGATCATGCTGTTCATCGCGCTGGAGACCGTGTCGGTGCCGGCCTTCGTGATGGTCGGGATGCGCAAGCGGGACCTCTACTCCTCGGAGTCGGCGCTGAAGTTCTTCCTGCTCGGCGTGCTGTCCGCTGCGCTGATGCTGTTCGGCATGTCGATGGTGTACGGGTTCACGGGCACGACCGATCTGGTCGGCATCGCCGCCGCCATCTCCGGCGAGACCGCGTCGGTGCCGCTGCTGCTCGGTAGCGTGATGCTGGTGCTGGTCGGCTTCGGCTTCAAGATCTCGGCCGTGCCCTTCCACTTCTGGGCGCCTGACACCTACTCGGGCGCCCCGATCCCGGTCGCCGCGATGCTGGCGGTCGCCTCCAAGGCGGCCGGGTTCGCCGGGCTCGCCGTGGTGGCGTTCATCGCCTTCGAGCCGGTCGCCGACGTCTGGGGGCCGATCCTCGGGGTGCTGGCCGTGTTGACGATGAGCGTCGGCAACCTCATCGCACTCCAGCAGCGCGACCTGATCCGCCTCCTCGCCTACTCCAGCGTGGCCCAGGCCGGCTACATCCTCATCCCGTTCGGTCTGGCCCGCACCGGGCCGGAGGCCGCGGTGGTCAACGCCGCAGCGATCGAGGCGGTGGTGTTCTACCTGATCGCCTACGCGGTGATGAACGTCGGGGCCTTCGGGGTCGCCATCGCGGTCGAGCGACGGACGGGCCTGCGCTCGATCGCGGACTACGCCGGGCTGTCGGCCCGGAGCCCGCTGCTCGCGATGGGCATGACGGTGTTCCTGCTGAGCCTCGGCGGTGCCCCGCTGACGGTCGGGCTGTGGGCGAAGTTCGCCATCATCGAGGCCATCGCGGTCGACATCACGCTGTTCGGCATCGTGCTGGCCGCGTTCCTGGTGGTGAACTCCGTCATCGCCTTCTTCTACTACCTGAAGGTGGTCCGGACGGTGTGGATGGACGAGGCCCCCGCCGGCCTCCCGAAGCTGCAGCCTGGCTTCAACCTGTCCGCGGTCGTGGTCGTCCTGATGGTCGGTACGTTGGTCCTCGGGGTCCTGCCGGGCCTGGTGACGGACTTCTCCAGCGTCATCAGCATCGTGGCCGCCGGCTGAGGGACGCCAGGGCCGCGCGGCGGGTGCCGTCCTGGCGGGGCCCGGCGACGAACCTGAGGTAGTGCGGCGCAGGGATCCTGCGGGCCGGGACGTCATCGCCGAGGTCACGGGCCCGTCCGCTGGTTACCGTCGCCGCGACGCCGGGGTGTGCCATGGCGCGATCCCGCCCCGCACGCCCCGGGACCCGACCGTCGTCCCGTCACCCGTCATCGGAGGTGGCCTCAGATGTTCAAGAGCGCGAAGACCTTCGTGCTGCTCGCCGCGCTGACCGGCGTGTTGCTGGCGATCGGGGCGATGCTCGATGCCGGCACGGGCTCGAACACCTTCCTCACGATCATGCTCATGGTGTCGCTCGGCATGAACTTCGTCAGCTACTTCTACTCCGACCGGATCGCCGTCCGGATGGCCCGCGCCGAGCCCGTGGACCCGGTCCGCCACCGCGACATCATCGTGATGGTGGAGCGTCTGGCCGCCAAGGCGCGGGAGCCGATGCCCAAGCTGTACGTGAGCCCCTCCCCGCAGCTCAACGCCTTCGCCACCGGGCGCAACCCGCGCAACGCCGCGGTGGTGGTCAACCAGGGCCTCTACGACGCGCTGACCGCGGAGGAGCTCGAGGGTGTGCTCGGGCACGAGCTGCAGCACGTCTACAACCGGGACATCCTGATCGGCTCCGTCGCCGCCGGCATCGGCACGATGATCACCTACCTCGCCTTCGCCCTGCGGTGGATCCCCTTCCTCGGTTCGAGCGAGGACGGACCGAACCCGATCGTCGCGCTCGCGGCCTCCATCATCGCCCCGATCGTGGCGCTGGTCATCCAGACCTCGATCACCCGTTCCCGCGAGTCGCTGGCCGACCACACGGGCGCGGAGCTGACCGGCAAGCCGCTCGCACTCGCGAGCGCGCTGGCCAAGCTCGAGGCCGGTGCGAACGATCCGCGTCGGCTGCGCGCGGGCGGGACCCCGGCGGAGACCAACCAGGCGATGCAGCACCTCTACATCGCCGCGCCCTTCGGCGGCCGCGCCGCCTCGCGGCTGTTCATGACCCACCCGCCGATCCCGGAGCGGATCGCGGCGCTGGAGGAGCAGGCCCGCCGGATGGGACAGCTCGGCCCGGGGCAGCACTTCGGTCGGTCCTGATCGGCGACGAGGACAGTCGGATCGCTGACGCGGTCCCGCGGACCCCAGCGGAGGGCGGGTTGGCCGATCCGGTCCGCGTCACTCGCGCTCGTCGGCGGGTGCGGCCGGGCGTGGCGGCTGCTCGTCGCGTTCCGCCTCACGGCGGATCCACCAGGTGACCAGCGCGATCATCGCCGCGAAGAGGAGCACGCCGACCGCGGTCAACCACGCGCCCCCTTCCTCGTAGGCCCGTCCCAGCGCGAGCCCCACCCCGACCGCCATCGCGAAGCCGAGGAGCGCCCCGATCGCATCAGCGATCAGGTACCGGCGCGGTGGGACGTCGGAGGTGCCCGCCGCCGCCGCCAGCACGGTCGGCGGCATCGCGGCGATGCGTCCGATCAGTGCGATCGCGGGTCCGCGCTTGGCGAGGACCCGCTGCGCCAGCTCGAGCTGCCGTGGCGGGACGGCCCGGTGGAGCCACGCCGGGCCGGTCTGCTCCCGCAACGGCGTGCGGTAGGCCCGACCCACGACGAAGAACGCGGTGACGGCCAGCACGCCCAGCGGCAGGTAGGCCAGCAGGAGCGGCACGATCCCCGGTTCGCCGAGGAAGCGGGTCTGCCCGCCGCCCACCAGCAGGAACTCCTTCTGCGGTCGCAGGAGCACCAGCAGGCTGATCTGGTCGCGGATCAGGAAGGGGATCAGGGGAACCGCGGCCAGGGGGATCGCGTACCGCAGGACGACGACGGCCAGGGAGACGCGCCGCCACAGCAGCGACACCTCCGCATCACCTGGCTCCGTGCGGGGGAGGGTCGTCATCTCGGCTCCGGATCGTGTGGTGGCTGGCAGGTCTCGCAGACGTAGGCCCAGCGTCCGGCCAGGTCGTAGCGGCGGATCGGGGTGGCACAGCGGCGGCAGCGGTCCTGCCGGTAGACGTAGGTCGTCTCGGCTCGTCGCATGCGGGAGCGGGGTCGGCCGATCTCGGCCGGATCGGTGGTGATGATGCGGCGCTCCCGCACCCCGCGTCGCAACCAGGTCACCAGGGTGGCCCACACGGCGTCGAACCGCTCGCGCGGCAGTTCCCGCGCGGGGAGGTCGGGGTGGATCCCATGGACGAACAACACCTCCGCGCGGTAGACGTTGCCGACCCCTGCGAGCACGCGTTGGTCCATCAGGGCCCGACCGATGCCGACGCTGCGCCGCTGCAGCGCCGCCCAGGCTCGGTCGGGCTCAGCGTCGGTGCGGATCGGATCGGGACCGAGTCGGTTGCGGATCGCCGCCACCTCCTCGGGGGTGAGGAGCTCGCAGGTGGTCGCGCCGACGAGATCGATGGTCCGCTCGGGTCCACCGAGCCGGTAGCGGGTGGTGTCACGCGGGACGGGCGCCGGGTCACTGTGCAGGAAGAAGCGGCCGAAGAGCCCGAGGTGCACGTGGACCCAGTGCTCACCCTCGAACCGGTGGAACAGGTGCTTGCCGTGGGCGTCGGTCGCCTCCAGGACGAGTCCGTCGAGGAGCGCCGCCGCATCTGCGAACCGACCCTGGGGCGAGCTGACACGCATCGGCTGGCCCGCGAACCACGCCGCGTGGTCGCGGGCCAGCCGGTGGATCGTGTGGCCCTCGGGCACCTCGCACCTCCGTCATGACCCGGTGGCACCTGGTGCCCCACGTGACCTTCGGAGCGGCGGGCTACCTGTAGTTGGTGAACCGCAGCGGCGCGTCGTGGTCCTTGCTGGTGACCATCTTCTGGATCTCCTGCAGGTCGTCGCGCTTCTTGCCGGCCACCCGGATCCGGTCGCCCATGTTCGTCGGGGTCACCTTGAGCTTGGTGGCCTTGATGTCCTTGACCAGCTGCTTGGCCAGATCGGCGGGCAGCGTCGTGACCAGTCGGACATCGATGCGGCTGCGGGCACCGCTGACATCGCGGGGCTCGGCGATGTCCAGCGCCTTCAGCGACACCTTGCGCTTGACGCACTTGTCGCGGAGCACCTCCAGCGCGGCCCGCGCGCGGTCCTCGCTGACCGACTCCACCTGGATCGCCTCGTCGCCCGACCAGGCGATCACGGTGTCGGTGTCCTTGAAGTCGAACCGGGTCCTGACCTCGCGGGCCGCCTGGTTGATGGCGTTGTCGACCTCCTGGCGGTCCACACCGGCCTCGATGTCGAAGCTGGACTCTGCCACCGTCGTCCTCCTGTGTGTGCCTGGCTGCTGTGCTGGATCGTCGTGGCCGTTGGGGCCGGAGACGGGAGCCTACTTCCCGACCGCTCGCGTCCCGTGGCGCGCCCTCGGCACCCCGTGGCCTTGGCCCGATCCAGCTGGCACGGTGGTCGTAGGGACGACCGTCAGCGTCTGGTCGGGGCCAGCGGGGCCAGCGGGGCACGGCCGGGGCCGGTTTGCCGGGACGACGTGGACTCCTTACGCTTCCCGGCTCCGAGCATCCGCTCGGCGAGGAGGGATACCCGAGTGGCCAAAGGGGTCTGGCTGTAAACCAGATGGCTTCGCCTTCGCAGGTTCGAATCCTGCTCCCTCCACCGACCCGTAGCTCCACCGCCCCGCCGACGTGGCGCGCCCACGAGCGGCGTGGTTCGCCCGCCCGGGCCGGGCTGGCTACGCTGCGCGGCCGCACGCCCTGGTAGCTCAGTCGGCAGAGCGCTTCCATGGTAAGGAAGAGGTCCGCGGTTCGATTCCGCGCCAGGGCTCGAGGTCCCCGTCCGGGACCCTGCACGCACGGTCCAGCACCACCCAACGATAGGCAGCCACGAGGCGGCGTAGCTCAGGGGTAGAGCAAGCGACTCATAATCGCTGTGTCGGTGGTTCAAGTCCACCCGCCGCTACGGATCCGATGAGGCCCTCCTCCTCCCTTCCGGGCGGCCGGAG
>SLQK01000101.1 GCA_007131525.1 Nitriliruptoraceae bacterium
GGAGCCGTTGCTCGCGCATCGTGGCTGGACCTGTCCCCGCTGCGGTGCGCGAGCAATGCGACCCCCGGTGGTACCCACGGTCGCGGCGGCCTGGCGGCGGCCCTGGTGGAGCCGTTGCTCGCGCATCGTGGCTGGACCTGTCCCCGCTGCGGTGCGCGAGCAATGCGGCCGCCGGTGGTACCCGCGACCGCCGAGTCACCCACGACCCCCGAGCCACCTGCGACCCCCGGTGGTACCCCCGACCGGATTCGAACCGGCGTCACCACCTTGAAAGGGTGGGATCCTAGGCCGCTGGACGACGGGGGCGCTGACCGCGCGAGCGCGTGGCCGAGGGCAGGCTACCCGCCGTCCGCGCCCCCGCGGCGACGCTGCACGACGCCGTGGCCGAGCAGCACCGCCGCCAGCACCGCCCCGAGACGGGTCAGCCATCCGAGCACGTCCCCCACGACCAGGTAGGGCGTCAGCCCACTGACCAGTGGGACCTCGGCGCGGATCGAGTCGACCGTGAACAGCTCGGTGGCCTGGTCGAGCTGGCCGTCCGGGCTCACGAAGGCCGACGACCCGCTGAGGGCCGCGTGGACGAACCAGCGACCGGTCTCGACCGCCCGCAGCTGGGTCTGGGCCAGGTGCTGGGCGGGCTCGGCCGAGTCGCCGAAGCTCGCATCGTTGGTCAGGGAGAAGACGATGCGGGCCGGCTCCTCGCCCGCCAGGACGTTCGTGCGGACGACGTCGGCGAAGACCGTCTCGAAGCAGATGATCACCGCAGCCTCGACCCCGTCGACCACCTCCATCGACTGGGGTTCGGACCCCGGCTGCGCGTCCCGCGGGATCTGCTCGAGGGGTGGGAACCACTCGAGCAGGGGGCGGAGCGGGATGAACTCCCCGAAGGGGACGAGCCGTCGCTTGACGTACCGGTCGATCTCGTCGAACCCGTCCTCCAGCAGCAGCGCCGCGATCAGGCGCTGGGTGGCCGGATCGGGGCCATCCAGGCTGGCACCGGTCAGCAGCCGGCCGCTGGCGGCCGCGGCGTCACCGGCCAGCTCACCGAGCACCTCGCCCCGGGGCGTGAAGGGATCGCGGTCCACGCTGGACTCAGGCCACACGGTCAGGTCAGGGACCCCGTCACGGTCGATCGCGGCCAGGGTCTCGTTCCTGAGCGCCGTGGTGATCCGCAGGGGCGCGTCGGCCTCGCGTTCCTCGAGCTCCCAGTGCCGGACGTCGTTGCCCTGGACCGCCAGCACCTCGAGGCTGCCGTCGGTCGGCGGCGGCTCCACCGTCAGGAGCACCGATGCGAGCAACCCGCCCACGAGGAAGGCCAGCGGGACACGGGTCCGGCGGTCGAGATCGCGCTCCAGGTCGCCGTCCTGGCGGGCCCGGAAGGCCGATGCGGCCATGGTGATCGCGACCGCCCCCGCGGCGCTGATCAGCACCACCAGGAAGGTGATCCCGCGGCCACCCAGGATCCGGGCCGTCGGCAGGAGCCAGGAGCCGTCCACGTGGGCGTAGGCGATGGCCCCCCACTCGAAGCCGTTCAAGGGCCACACGGCCCGCCAGGCGTCGATCCCGGTCCACACCACGGCCGTCACCAACGGCAGCGTCCGCCACCGGAGCGCCGGGGTCAGCAGCGCCGCCACCACACCCATCCACACCGCCTGGACGGCGACCAGCAGGCCCCACCCGACGACGCCCGCCGGCAGGAGCAACCAGCTCAGCAGCGGTCCGTAGGTACTCAGGCCCGAGAGCAGGCCGAGACGGAAGGTCCGCGGCCGGCGGGCCTGGGCCTCGGCCTGTGCCGACTCGGTCCACAGGGCCGCCAGCAGCAGGGCCGGCGCCAGGAAGCTCGACGCCCACCAGCCCACCGGCGGGTGGGCCGCCAGCAACGCCAGGCCGGACGCGGCCGCGAGCGCGGGCGGGAGCGCGGCGCGCGCTGGACTCACGCGCAGTCGCGGCAGAGGAGGCGGTCCGGATCGGCGAGCTGCGTGTCACGCTTGGCCATGAAGCAGCTCCGGCACACGAACTCGCCGTCGCGGAGGCCCTCGATGTCGTCGTCGTCGCCGTCGTCGTCCTCGACCGGCGCGACCGGACCGTCCTCGTCGAACTCGGCGTCGGGCGGGACGACGGTGATCCCCGGGTTCTCCTCGTCCTCCTCGCCTGCGTCCTCGGCGGCGAGCTGCTGCTCGAGGTCGGCGTCAGCCTCGTCCTCGTCGTCCTCGACGTCCTCATCCTCCTCGAGGTCGTCCTCGAGGGCGTCATCGAGGTCAGGCTCCTCGTCGTCGAGGAAGGGGTCCTCCTCGACCTCGTCGTCGAGGGGATCCGGCTGGGCCTCGTCGGCCTGGACTGGGCGTGCGCTCACCGAGGAGCTCCTGATCGCCGATCCGCCGGTCGACACCGGCGCGAGCGCGGTTGGTACCAGAGGTGCGGGTCCCGATGCAACCGCAGCCACCCACCGTCCGGCGCCGCTGGTCGTGCAGGGCTCGACGCCGTGTCCTCAGGTCCCCGGTGCGGGCGGGAGCGGTGCCTGGCCGTGGGACACCCGACCCTGCACGACGGTGAGCACGCAGCGGGAGCCGCGGGGATCGTCGGCGGCGTAGGGATCGCCTTCGAACACGGCCAGATCGGCGCGCATGCCGGCCCGCACGATGCCGGCGAACCGGTCCTGTCGGGCTGCCGTGCGGCCACCGAGGGTGGACATCGACACCGCCTCCATCCTGCCCACCGAGTGCCGTGGCTCGGGGTGGTGCTCGGCCGCGTGGATGATGCCCCAGGGGTCCATCGGGAACACGGTCGCATCGGAGCCGAAGGCGATCGAGACGCCGCGGTCGGCCAGCGCACGGAACGGGTTGGTCCACGCGGCGCGCTCGGGCCCGAGGCGGGCGTGGTACATCCCGCCGGCACCGCCCCACCTGGCCTCGGTCCCGGGTTGGGCCGAGATCAGCAGCCCCAGGTCGGCGATGTCGTCCAGCAAGGACGGGGTGAGGACCTCGGCGTGCTCGATGCGGTGCCGACCGCGCTGGATGGCGTCCTCGTGGCCGTGGACGGCGAGGTGGTCGGCCACCGCCCGCCAGCAGCGCACGACCTGCGTGAGCGCCGCGTCACCGACGGCATGCACGCCGGTCTGCAGGCCCGCCCTGGTGGCGTCGAGGAACCACCTGGTCAGGGTCTCGTCGTCGTACTCGAGGTGCCCGGTGACCGACGGTTCGTCGGCGTAGGGTGCGAGCAGCGCGGCGGTGTGGGCGCCCAACGAGCCGTCCAGCAGCACGTCCCCACCGACGTGCCGCAGGTCGCGTTCCAGCGGGACGTCGACCTCCAGCGAGCTCCAGTAGGGCACCACCTCGACAGGCCACTCGCCGGTCACCCAGGCGTCGAAGTCGTTGAGCCCCATGATGTCGGAGCCGCCCATCTCGTGGACCGAGGCGATGCCCAGCGAGGCGGCCTGCCGGGTCGCGGTCCGACGGGCCTCGGCCAGCTCCGCCTCGCTCATGGCGCCGATGGACCAGCGTCGCACGACGTGGTTGGCCTCCCGTCGGATCACCCCGGTCGGACCCGCGTCGGACAGCTCGATCCCCTCCGCCCGGGCCAGCGGGGCGGCAGCCAGGGTGGTCCGATCGATCAGCCCGGCGTGACCATCGACCCGGGAGAGGTAGACCGCCTGCCCGGGTGCCGCCCGCGACAGCTCATCGGGGTCCGGGAGCGCATCGGGGAAGCGGTGCGGATCCAGCCCGTGGCCCCAGATGACCCGTCCGGTGTGCTGGCCGGCGTAGGTGGCCACCGCCCGGAGCAGCTCCTCGCCGGAGCTGACGTCGGACACGTCGAGGCCACCCAGGCTCAACCCCGCCATCGTCAGGTGGGCGTGGGCGTCGACGAAGGCCGGGCCGATCACGCACCCGTCGAGGTCGAGCCGGGAGCGGTAGGGCGGCGCGTCGGCCTCGTCGTCCCCGACCCACACCACCCTGCTCCCCCGGATGACCAGGGCTCGGGCCCGGGTCCGGCCGCGCCCCAGGGTGATGACCCGGTCCGCCGTCAGCAGGGTGCCACGGGTCGGCGCGGCCGCCGCCCGCGGGACCACGGGGCGCACCGTGGTGCTCGGCGCTGCCGCCGGGGTCGTGGCCGCGACCGGCGGGGGCACCGCGGGGACCGCGGGGACCGCGGGCACCGTGACCTCGGGTGTGGTCGTCGGGGCAGCACCTGCCGGGTCGACCGTCGTGCTGTGTGCCGTCACCGTCGCTGCTCCGGGTGTCGTGTCCTGTGCGATGTCGTAGCAGGTCGCACGCCCCGGCTCCACCACCCCGCCCGCACCTCAGATGGTGGCCGCCACCCCCAGGCTGAGCAGCACCAGGACGAAACCACCGGCGAACAGCGCGAGCGCGGTCAGGGTACGTCGTCGGGCGACGTGCACGCGGCGGTACTCGTCGACGATGGCCAGCACCGCCGTGGTGAGGGCGGCGGCCACGCTGGCGGCGGCCGACAGCAGGAGGAAGGCGGCCAGGCCCGCGAGACCGCCGGCGCCCACCGCCCCGAGCCACAGGGCCGCCAGCACCCCGAGGATCGGCCCGGCCAGCAGGACCCGGGCGGTGACCTTCAGGCGTCGGCGATCGTGGTCGGTCACCGTGCGACGGTCCGGTCCCGTGGGGCCCTCCCAGCTCATCGCTGGTCGGCTGCCAGGTGCCGGGCGATCACCAGCCGTTGGATCTGGTTGGTCCCCTCGAGGATCTGCAGCACCTTGGCCTCACGGAGGTAGCGCTCGACGGGGAAGTCCCGGGTGTAGCCGACCCCGCCGAGGACCTGCACCGCGTCGGAGGTGGTCTGCATGGCGGCGTCGGTGGCGGTGAGCTTGCTCATCGCCGCGGCCCGGGTGATGGCCCGGGCATCGGGGTGGCCGTCGACGGTCGGTGCCCGCGAGCCGTCGCGGGCCGCCCGATCCCTGAGTGCCGCGGCGGCCAGGGTCAGCTGCCGAGCCGCCTCGGTCCGGGTCGCCATGTCCGCCAGCAGGAAGCCCACCCCCTGGAAGTCGGCGATCGGTCGGCCGAACTGCTCCCGGTCGGTGGCGTAGGCCATCGCCTGGTCGAGGGCGGCCTGGGCCAGCCCGACGGCGCAGGCCGCGATCCCGAGCCGGCCGCCGTCCAGCGCGGCCATCGCGATGGCGAAGCCCCGGCCCTCTGCGCCACCGAGGAGGCGGTCGGCGGGCACCGGTGCGTCGTCGAGGTGGAGCTGCGCGGTCGGCGACGCGGCCAGTCCCATCTTGCGTTCCGGTGCGGCGACCTGGAGGCCGGGCTGGTCCGCGTCGATGACGAAGGCGCTGATGCCGCGGGCACCCGCCTCCCCCGTCCGGGCCATCACCACGTAGCGGTCGGCGATCCCGCCGTGGGTGACCCAGGCCTTGGTACCGGTCAGCCGGTAGGTGTCGCCGTCACGGCGGGCGCGGGTCGCCAGCGCCGCGGCGTCCGATCCCGCGGCCGGCTCCGAGAGCGCGTAGGCGCCGAGCAGCCGCCCCGCCACCAGGTCCGGGACGAGACGGCTGCGCTGCTCCGGCGTCGCGAAGGTGGTGATGGCCCAGGTGGCGAGGTGGTGGACGCTGAGCCCCATGCCCACCGCCAGGGAGGCCCGGGCCAGCTCCTCGAGGACCAGCAGCGACAGGCGGACCGACCCGTCACCGCCGCCCACCTCGGCCGGGAAGGGCAGCCCGGTCAGCCCGAGGGTGGCCAGCTCGTCGAACACCTCCCGGGGGAAGCGCGCCGCGGCCTCGTCGTCCGCGGCCCGGGGCGCGATGCGGGTGCGGCCGAGGTCACGGACCACCGCCAGCAGGTCCGCCTCCTCGCTGCTGAGGGCGTGCAGGCTCACCCCTGGGCCGCCGGCGGGCGCCCGTTGGTCGGGGTGAGCGACATCAGGATGCGGCGCGGCCGGTAGCCCAGCGACTCCAGGAAGGCCCGACCGACCTCGTTCTCGGCGGCCACGGAGATCTCGACCACCGGGACCCGGGTGTCCTCCGCCCACTCCTGGATCGCGCGGATCATCGCCTCCCCCGCCCCGCGGCGACGTGCGCCGGGCCGGGCGAACACGGGGCCGATCGTGCAGCCCGCCGGCCGGAGCGTGCCCGCCGCGTACCCGAGGGGGGTGCCGTCGGCGGCGTCGGTGGCCAGCCAGAAGATCCCGCCCTGGGGCAGCGGCGGATCCGGGAGGGCCTCGGGGTCGGCGTCCTGCTCCGCGCGGTACTCCACCGCCAGTGGGCGGATCTCCTCGATCCGTGCCCGACGGACCTCGACCCGCCCGTGACCGGTGGCCTGCTCCTCACTCATCCTCGTCTCCCTGTTCCTCGGTTCCCATGCGCACCGCCCGGCGGGTCGGTCCCTGCGCGTGGGTCTCCCTCACCCCGCCACCAGCACCTCGCGTGGCCCGTGGTTGACGCGCTCGACGCCGTCCTCGGTGACCAGCACGATGTCCTCGATGCGCATCCCGAACCGGTCCGGCAGGTAGATGCCCGGCTCGATCGAGAACGCCATCCCGGCAGCGACCGGGGTGGTGTTGGTCGCCACGATGTAGGGGTCCTCGTGCACCTCGATGCCGATGCCGTGGCCCGTGCGGTGGATGAAGCGGTCGCCGTAACCGGCGTCGGTGATCAGCTCCCGTGCGGCCCGGTCGATCTCCGCCGGGACCGCCCCCGGGGCCACCGCGCGCACCGCCGCCTCCTGGGCCTCAGCCAGGACGGCGTGCAGCTCCGCGTAGCCCTCGGGGAGCGCGCCGACGGCGTAGTTGCGGGTCATGTCGGAGCAGTAGCCGTCCCGCACGCCGCCGATGTCGATCACGACCGCGTCACCCGGCTGGAGGACGCGGTCGCTGATCGCGTGGTGGGGGGAGGCGCCGTTCGGACCGGAGCCGACGATGATGAAGGCCACCTCGTCGTGCTCGGCGAGGATCAGCTCGGAGATGTCCCGGCCGACCTCCGCCTCGGTCCGGCCCGGGCGCAGCAGCGTCGGCACGGCGGCGTGGACGGCGTCGATGGCGGCGCCTGCGGCCCGCAGCGCCGCCTGCTCGGCGGGGGACTTGATGATCCGCAAGGGTCCGAGCAGCGGTCCCGAGGGATGGAAGGTGGTGCCGGCCAGCGCGGCCTGGAGCCGCAGGGTGAAGACGCTGTACAGCCGGTCGGACACCGCGACCGCGCCCGGACGCCCCGCCGTCGTCAGCAGCCGGTGGACGACGGCGATCGGGTCCTCGGTGTCGGTCCAGACCACCAGCTCGACGAGCTCCGCGGCACCGCTGGCCCGCGCGGCCGGGGCCTCGAGCTCGGGGACCACCAGGGACGCCTCGCCGTCGGCGGTCAGCACCAGCAGGGTGAGCCGTTCCATGGCGTGGGCGTCGTAGCCGATCAGGTACCTGAGGTCGGCGCTCGGCCCGACGAGCAGGGCGTCGAGACCGGCGTCGCGCACCGCTTTGGCGGCCGCGTGCAGCCGAGCGTTGTCCATCATGGCCTCCTGCCGCCGATGCTAACCGCCGCGGTCAGAGCTTGAACCGCAGGACCTGGCGGAACACCTCGAAGGTCGCCGGCGTCACGCCCAGGTACTCGCCGTCGGCCTCGACCGCCACCGGCCGCGCGCCGCTGACCGACACCGAGGTGGAGGACCACTCCCGGACGTCCGCCCGGGCGAGGTGGGCGCCGGTGCGCAGCTGGGGCTGGGCACGGATCACGTCGATCGGGCGGCCGCCCCAGGATTGGACGTTCAGCTTCCCGTCGGTGGGCAGTGCCCGCGGCGCGACCTTGAGCCCGCCGCCGTAGAACTGCCCGTTGGCGACGACGACGTTGCACACCGGCTCCTGCGTGCTGCCCCCGTCCACCTCGACGGTGGTATCGACCCGTCGGAACTCCGGCACGGCACCGACGATGGCGGCGGCGTAGCGCGCGCTGCCGAGCCGTCGGGGGAGCCGGTTGGCCAGCCGTGCCACGGCCCCGCCGTACCCGGCCTCGGCGACGTTGGCGAACAGCCGCATCGAGGGGGTGCCGTCCGCGCCGGTGCAGTGGACCCGACCGAGGTCGATACGGATGGTCTCGGTGGTCGTGAGATGCCGCGCGAGCACCTCGGGCGGACGGTCGAGCCCGAAGGTGCGGACCAGATCGCACCCGCTGCCAGCGCTGACCACCCCGAGGACCGGATCGTCGCCGCGGACCTGGACCGTGGCGACGTCGACCATGCCGTTGACGACCTCGTTGACCGTGCCGTCGCCACCCACGGCGATCACGTAGCGGCGCCCCTCCTCCACCGCCCGACGGGCCAGCGTGGTCGCGTGGCCGCTGGCTGCGGTCATCGACACGTCGGGCTGCAGACCGTGGGCTCGCAGCGCCCGCAGCAGGCGGGTCAGCGTGGAGCCGTCGGCGCGGCCTGCCGACGGGTTGGCGATCACCAGGGGGACACCCAGGGCCTCGGTCACGCTCACGCCTCCACGATCCCGCGCCTGAGCTCCTCGACGCATCGCGCCGCTCGGGCGGACAGCTCGGTGCCGGCGACCGTGCGGAGCTGCCCGACCAGGTCGGCGACCTGCTTGATGTTGCGGACGAAGTCCCCGCCGGTGATGTCCAGCGTGCCGAGCGCTGCATCCAGGTCAGCCCCGGAGGCCCAACGGTAGGCGGGGGCGACGAACCCGGCGTCGAGCTCCTGCAGCGTGGACCGGAGCCCGGCCGCCCGCTCCCGGGAGCGCAGCTCCTCGGCCAGGTCGAGGACCGACTCGGTGGCCTCCTCGAGCGCGAAGGTCGGGAGCACCGCACGGGCGGTGGGCTCCCCACCGCGGGGCTCGAACAGGAACAGTGCCGCGAGCCCGGCGAGCTCGGCGGGCTCGAGCCCGTCGAGCACACCCCGACGCAGGGCCTCGGCCACCAGCAGATCGACCTCGCTGTAGATCCCGGCGAGCACCAGACCCTGCTCGGTCGGTGCCGGGGTGTCGTCCACGTAGCCGAGCTCGGTGAGCACCGTGAGGATCCGGTGCAGGTGGCGGACCAGCGACCCGGTGGTGCGCCGGACCTCGGTGCGCAACCGGTCGGCCTGGTCGCTCAGCTCGTCGGCCCGGTACTGCCAGCGTTCGTGGTCGGTGCGGTCGGGGCAGCGGTGGCAGGGGTGGGCGCGGAGCTCGGCCCGCAGCTCGGTGACCTGCTCGCTGGGGCCGCGGTCGGCCACCTCGGTGTCGTGGTCCTCGTGGGTGGCACCGGCACCGTTGCCGTCGGACAGGGGTGGGTCCAGGGCGCGGAGCCGCCCGGCGACGTCCTTGCGGTAGTCCTGTTGGCGGGGGTTGCCCCGACCGGGCAGGCGGATCCGCTCCACGGGCTCCGGGACCCGGTCCAGCTCGCGGGGACCGACCTTGGTCAGGGCCCGCTCGTCGGTGACCACCTGGGCGATCGGGGTGCCCTTGCGGGTCAGGTGGACCCCCACCACGGCGACCAGTCCGCGCCGACCGGCCCAGGGCAGGTGGAGGACGTCCCCCGGTTCGAGCGCCGCGATGCCGGTCCTGAGCGCCTGCTCGACCGCATCCTTGCGGGCACGCGCCTCGGCCTTCTCGCGCCGCGACAGCTCGCGCCGCAGCGCCCAGTAGCCGGCCCAGTCCCCGAGCTCGCAGTGGAGGTGCCGGGCGTAGCCCGCCAGGGCCTCGTCCAGCTCCACCAGCCGTTGGCTCTTGGCCGAGACGCGCAGATCCGCCTCGAACTGGGCGAAGGAGGCGCCGAGCAGCTCCTCCGCCTGGGCCAGGTCGTGGCGGCGGAGCAGGTTGACCGCCATGTTGTAGGACGGCTCGAAGGAGCTGCGCAGCGGGTAGGTGCGGGTGCCGACCAGGCCCGCGACGGTGCGGAAGTCGAGGTCGCGCTGGTGCAGCACGACGGCGTGGCCCACCCGGTCGATCCCCCGACGGCCCGCCCGGCCCGTGAGCTGGGTGTACTCCCCCGGGGTGAGCAGGACGTGGGACTCGCCGTTCCACTTCTCGAGCCGTTCGAGGACCACGGTGCGGGCCGGCATGTTGATGCCGAGTGCCAGGGTCTCGGTGGCGGCGACGACCTTGAGCAGGCCCCGCTGGAACAGGACCTCCACGCACTCCTTGAAGGCGGGGACCATCCCGGCGTGGTGGGCGGCGATCCCGTCGAGGGCCCGGGCGCGGAACCCGGCGAAGTCCAGCACCTCGAGGTCGTTGGCCGGCAGGTCACCGAGCAGGGTGTCGATCAGCGCCGCGATCTCGTCGCGCTCGGGCCCGGTGGTCAGCCGCACCCCCGCGCGGTGGAGCTGCTCGGCCGCGTCCTCGCAGCCTTTGCGGGAGAACACGAACAGGATCGCAGGCAGCCAGGAGCGGGCGGCGAGCTCCTCGACCACCTGGGGTCGGCTCGGCCACCTGAGCCGTACGTCGGGGCCCTGCCGA
>SLQK01000355.1 GCA_007131525.1 Nitriliruptoraceae bacterium
CCCGCCGGTCGGCCGCGCCGGCCGCCACGCCGACCTGACGGCCCGCCGGTCAGGCCGAGCTCGGTGGGGCGAAGGTCGCGTCACGCTCGGCGAGCTCGACCTCCAGGATGTCCAGCGCGGTCGGTCCGACGGCGTGCAGCCGGATCAGCTCGTCGACCGACCACTCCGTCAGCTGGGTGTAGGTCACGATCCCGACGTCGCGCAGTGCCCGCAGGGCCGGTGCTCCGATCGCGGCGGCGATCGGGTCGGCGAGGGAGGGCTTGACGGTGTCGTTGGCCATGATGTGTCCATGCTGGTCGTCGCTCGGGGCACCGTCAACGACGGGGAGCCAACGTCCGCACGCGTGAAGGGTCGGGCTCCCGATCCTGGTGTCCCCGTCCTCGCCGCGCCGCTCACGCCTCCTGCAGGTCCCGGCGCCGGAACACCGCGAGACCGATCGCGGCGCCGACGACGCCGATGGCCACCATGACCAGCGCGGCCGTGACGTCGAGGTCGACGGCGGGCACGGCGGCGAGGTGGCGGAAGGGGCTGAGCTCGAGGACCCACTCGGGCAGGTCGAGCAGGCCGCCCACGAAGTCGAGGGCGAAGGCCACCACCACCAGGCCGTAGGTCACCGCCCCCGCCAGACGGGGCAGGACACCGAACAGCGCGACGCCGATACCCAGCACCAGCCAGGCCAGCGGGATCAGGTTGACCCCGGCGAGCACCCCGTCGAGGAAGCCGATCGGCACGTCGACCAGGACGGTGGCGAGCCAGGCGATGACGCCACCCGTCACCGCGATCGCGGCCGCGGCGACGGCGACGACCGCCAGGCGCGTGGTCAGCCACCGCACCCGCCCCACCGGACGGGCCAGCAGGTGCTCGATCCGCCAGGTGGCCTCCTCGTCGCGGATCGCCGCCACCTGACCGGCGACGAACACCGCCACCAGCAACCCGACGAACAGCGACAGCGTCCACGCGATGATGCCGGCGGGGGTGTCGAGGCCGACGATGCCCATCTGCTCGGCCACGGCGACGGTGGCGGGCAGTTCCGCGGCGACCTCGGCGAAGTCCCGCGCCATGAGTCCGAAGGTCAGGGCGACCAGCCCGACGATCAGTCCCCACGTGCGGGCCGGCGCGGCGGTCAGCCGGACCGCGAGGCCCAGTTGGCCGCCCACCGGTCGCGCCCTGCGGCCCCGGGCCACCTCGGCGTCCGAGCCGACCAGTCCGCCGTGCAGGTCCCGATCGGCGGTCGCGACGGCCGCCACGAGGAGCACGGTGAGGAGCAGGCCGAAGGCCAGGAACACCCACCCGCGGGCCTGATCGATCTCGTGGAGGAACCCGATCCAGCCGAAGGGGGTGGCCCACCAGACCCAGTCCGGGGTGGCGCTGCCGGCCGCCAGCACCCTGATGCCGAGGCTCACCCCCATGGCGATCCCGACGATGCCGACCGCCCGTCGTCGTGAGGTCACCAGCTGGGAGGTGAGCGCCGCAGCGGTGGCGAAGCAGGCCGTCAGGAGGGCCATCGCCCCACCCGTGGCCCAGGAGGTGGCCGGGTCCATCCCCCCGGCGGTGTGACCGACCCCGATGGCGATGAGGAAGACGAGGTGGGTGGTGAAGAGCGCGGCCAGCGCGGCGGTCAGGTGGCCCCGGGGGCCGATGGCGCCGGCGCGCAGCGGCTCGACGTGACCGGCTTCCTCCGCGCCGCGGAGCAGGCGGGCGCCGGCCAGCATGCCCCACACCGCCGCGAGGATGCCGAACCAGCCCCACCGCGACAGGGTGAGCCCCTCGACCGTGGCCGGTTCGACGTAGCGGCCGACCAGGGCCTCGAAGGCCGGGATGCCCTCCATCTCTCCGAGCGCCGCGAGCTCCGCCTCGCTGCCGTGGCGCAGGTCGAAGGTGGCGGCTACCCCCCAGGTGATGCCGGCGAGGCCTGCGATCCACGCGATCGCGGCGCCGCGCAGCAACCGGAGGTTGTGCAGGTAGGTGCGCCACCACACGGCGCGTGGCGAGCGGGCGACGACCCCGTCCGGGACACGCGCGGCCACCGCGCCGGTCTCGGCCGCCCGCTGCCGCTCACGCGTCGTGGTCGCCATGGTCGACTCCTGTCGCCGGGTGGCCAGGGGTGCGTCCCGTCAGGTGTCGGGTCCTGAGGGGTCAGCTGCTGCGACCCGCGAGATCCTCCGAGGCGTCGTAGAAGGCGTGGAACAGCTCCTCGAGCGTCGGTTCGCGGACCTGGATCGAGGGCACGTTCGCCCGGGCGAGCGCCTTCAGCAGCGGGTCGGTCGAGCCCGAGACCTGGAGCCGGATCGCCCCGTCATGGACGTGGACGTCCTCAACGCCGGGCACGTCGTCGAGCTGGGGCGGGTCGCCGACGTAGGTGGCCTCAACGGTGCTGGCGTGCAGGTGCCGGAGCTCGGCGAGGGTGCCCTGCTCCACGAGGACGCCCTCGCGCAGCACCGCCACACGGTCGCACACCGCCTCGACCTCGGAGAGGATGTGGCTGGAGAGGAAGATGGTCTGGCCGGCGGCCTTGGCCTCGCGCAGGCAGTCCTGGAAGGTGGCCTCCATCAGCGGGTCCAGCCCGGAGGACGGCTCGTCCATCACCAGCAGCGG
>SLQK01000202.1 GCA_007131525.1 Nitriliruptoraceae bacterium
GCACAGGTCCAGGGGGTGTCGGGTGCGGCGATCGCTGGTGGCGGTGCTGCTGGGGGTGACGCTGCTCGCCGTCGCCATCGGTGCGATCGCCTGGGCGGCTCCGTACGCCTCCACCGCTCGCTCCCTCGCGTCGTTCGAGCGTGAGACCCCGACCGAGGTGCTCGACGGCGCTGCCCGCCAGGGAGCTGGCCTGCTCGGGCTCGACGTGGTCACGCTGGCCGACGGGCGCGTCGTCGATGTGGCCCGGCAGGGCGAGCCGCGACGGCAGTGGCCACGCCCGGAGTTCCTGGTCGGTGAGCACGGCGCCCGCTACGCCGACGAACCGCCGAGCGAGGGTGCCTGGTGGCCCTTCGCGGTGCGGGCTGGGCTCGCCGGGACGGTAGCCCTGCTCACCGGCATCCTCGGCCTCTGGTGCCTGGTCCGCGGCCGACGCGCCGTGCCCGAACTCGCCTCCAAGCTGGGCTTCGTGGTCTTCGGGCAGCGCGACCCCGAGACCGAACCGGTGTGGTGGGTGGCGGGCGGCGGCGGCCACGGTGCCGGCGGGGGTCAGGTCCCGCCGATCGTGCCGTACAACCCGGACTGGGATCCCGATCGCAGGATCCCCTGACCGGACCGCCACTCGGCGGCCCGACCCGGCCGCGGCCGGGAAGAGCGTGACGTGGAGTCGGACCTGTGCTGACGAACCCCGTGGTCCTGTTCGTGCTCGGAGGGGTGCTGCTGGTCGGCGGCGCTGAACTGCTGGTCCGAGGTGCCTCCCGGCTCGCCCTGGCCGCCGGGATCACCCCCCTGGTCGTCGGACTGACCGTCGTCGCCTTCGGGACGAGCGCCCCCGAGCTCGCGGTGACCGTCGGCTCCGCCGTCACGGGCCAGGCCGATGTCGCCCTCGGCAACGTGGTCGGCTCCAACATCTTCAACATCCTGTTCATCCTCGGGCTGGCGGCCCTGATCCGGCCGCTGGTCGTGTCCCAGCAGCTCGTGCGCCTCGACGTCCCGCTGCTGATCGGCACGTCGATCCTCGTGCTCGGGATGGGGCTCGACGGCCGCATCGGACGGGTCGACGGCGCCCTGCTGACGGCCGGGGTCGTGACCTACACCGTGCTGCTCATCCGAGGCAGCCGCCGCGAACGCCCTGAGGTCGTCGACGAGTACGACGAGGCGTTCCGCGCGGAGGCGTTCCGCGCGACGCCGGCCGTCACCCGGACCGGCCCACTGGTGGATCTGCTGCTGGTGGTCGGTGGCCTGGGACTGCTGGTGCTCGGATCCCGATGGCTGGTGACGGCCGCGGTCGCCACCGCCGCGCGTCTCGGGGTGAGCGAGCTCGTGATCGGGTTGACCATCGTCGCGGCGGGCACGTCCCTGCCGGAGGTCGCCACCTCGCTGCTGGCGGCCGTGCGGGGTGAACGCGACATCGCCGTCGGGAACGCGATCGGTAGCTGCCTGTTCAACCTGCTGGCCGTGCTCGGGCTGGGCAGTCTGGTCGCCCCTGGGGGTATCGGGGTCCCAGCCGGGGCGCTGACCTTCGACCTCCCCATCATGATCGCCGTAGCCATCGCAGCCCTGCCGGTCCTGTTCACGGGCGCCACCATCTCCCGTCCGGAGGGCGCGGTGTTCCTCGGCTACTACGCGGCCTACACGGCCTACCTCGTGCTCGCGGCCACCGACCACGGCGCGACGGCGCAGCTCGCCCTGGCCATGGGCTGGTTCGTCCTGCCCCTGACCCTGCTGACGCTGCTCGTCGGGGTGGTGCGATCGGTGCGCCGCCGGGGCTGGAACCAGCACGACTGACCGCCGCGCCGGCGTGAGGTCCCCCGACCCGCGGCTGGGCTCACGGTGCAGGGTGCGCCCGGACCTCGACGCCGACGACGAGCGGCCCGGCACCCTCGAACTCCAGGGTGAGCTCGAAGGTGTCGCCAGGGGCGAGGTCCTCGACGAGGTCGAGCAGCATCAGATGGAGTCCACCCGGCTCCAGTGTCGTCGTGGCGGCGTCGGGGACCGGGATCGACGGCACCTCCCGCATCGCCATCATCGGCGCGTCGGTGGCGTGGCCATCCCCGCCGGCCTCGTCCTCGTCGTGCCCGTGACCGGCGTCCATCGACCCCGGGGCCTGCATGTCCTCCCCGACCACCTCGTAGGTCTCATGGAGTTCGACCCGTCCCGCGATGTCCTCCGGCACGCGGGCCGAGACCAGGGCATCGTCAGCTCCGGTGCGGTTGTCGAGCTCGAGGTAGATGGCCGCCACGCCCACACGTCGGGGCGACATGCGGCTCCAGACGCCCCGCACGACGAGCTCACCGGCGTCCGTCACCGTCGTGGCGTCGGAGGCGGAGTCGGAGCCATCTGCGGTGGCGCCGGCCGAGCTGTCGTGGCCGTCCGGCTCGGTGACCACCGAGGGCTCGTCGGTCACCGGCGCGACCTGCGTGCCACCGCAGGCCACGACCGCGAGGAGGAGGACCAACGTCGTGCCGATCGGGGTGAGCCGCTGCATGGTCTGCTCCCGTGGGTGGGGTGGGGGTGGCGGATCCTGGGTCGGGTCGTGGGACGGACGCGGGGCATCCGTCGCGCCGCGGATCAGGACAGGTGCGCCCGCAGGA
>SLQK01000015.1 GCA_007131525.1 Nitriliruptoraceae bacterium
GCGGACGGGCCACAGGGTGCCGAGGTAGTTGACGGCCACCTGGCGCTCGAACTCCTCGGGCGGCAACGACAGGAAGCGCCCGGGATGGGTGATCCCCGCGCAGGTCAGCAGCAGGTCACAGGGGCCGTGCTCGGCCTGGCTGCGCTGGACGGCAGCCTCCACCGCCGTGCGGTCGGCCACGTCGATCCCCTCGAGGTGGAGCGGGTGCGCGCCGTCCGGCGGAGCGTCGGCCAGGGCGGTCAGGTCGGCGTCATCAAGGGCCAGCACCGACACCCGGTGACCGCCGGTGACGAGCCGGCGGACCAGCGCGAGCCCGATGCCGCTGGAGCCGCCCGTGACGATCGCGTGGGCCATGGTCCCGTCCTCCTACAGGTGCCGGATCGCCAGCAGGGCGGCCAGCAGCAGCATCCATGCCACGATCGCGGTGTTGCCGGCACCGCCGCGCTCCCGGGCGAACATCCCGTGACGGGCGAAGTAGGCCGCGTCGATGAGGCCGAGGAACAGCAGCATCCCGGCGGCCACCAGTGCCAGCCCGGGCCCGAGCCGGTGCCCGGCGAGCTCCAGCATCGCCGCGGCGGCCAGCAGGGCGGCGAGCACGCTGTCGGGTAGGACGAAGGCTCGCTCGTGGGCGAGGAAGCCCTCGGGGTAGCTCGCTGGATGGTGCTCGGTGCGCAGCCAGGTGGCCCAGAACACCACGATGCCGATCGCGGTGCCCACCTGCAGGACCGCGAAGGTCCAGGTCACCGCGTCCGCGCTCACGGGACCCTCACCCCGATGCCGCCGCGGGCTCGGTCGACGCGCCCCCAGCGGGGCGGGTGCGGACCCGCGCCGGGACGACATCTCGGCCGTAGACGTCGTCGATGGTCTCGGCGCGCTTGACGACCTCGGCATCGCTCCCGTTGACCAGGACCGTGGCCGGCCGGGGGAGGGCGTTGAAGTTCGATGCGCTGGACTCCTGGTAGGCGCCGGTCTCCAGCAGCGCGATGAGCTCGCCCTGGGCCACCTCGGCGAGCTTCGCGCCCAGCACGATCTGGTCGCCGTAGCAGGACTGGCCGACGACATCGGCGGTCAGCGTCGCCGGGGCGTCGGCGCGGTTGGCGACGACGACCGGGTGGCGGCTGTGCTCGAACCGGCCGCCGGTGAGGAAGAACTCGGTGGTGTCGGTGAGCACCCACACGTAGGGGATCGGACGGGTCTGACGCTTGACGACCTTCACCCGCGCGAGGTGCACACCGACGTCGCCGAACAGGCTGCGGCCGGGCTCCACCTGCAGTCGCACCCCATCGGTGCGCACCCCGTGGCCGTGGAGCTCACGTCGCAGCGTCCGCACAGCGACCTCGGCGAACGCCTCGATCGCCGGTGGGGCCGTGCGTGGCGTGTGGGAGGTCAGCGCCGGCACGATCCGGGCCAGCGCGGCGTGGTAGGCGCGCTCGCCGAGCCCGCGCAGCCCGACCAGGAACGGGTAGCCCAGCGCCGTGGTGACGAACTCCGAGCGTGGCAGCTCCTCGTTGTGCGGGTCCCTGGGGCTGGGCCAGCCGCCGCCGATGTCGATCTCCTCGGGCTGCCAGCCCCCCCAGGCCTGGCTGAGCTCACCGATGAGCCGGCCGTAGCGGGCCATCATGCCCTGCCAGAACCAGAGGCTCGGGTGGTGGCGTCCCGCGTGGAAGTGCAGCCCGACCAGCTCGACGTGCGGGGCTGCGAACGCCTGATGACCGAGGTCCACCAGGTACTCGGCGGGGATCCCCGACTTGTAGACCTGGTAGCCGAGGTCGATCGGCACCGACAGCTGGGAGAAGTCGGTCCGCCGCCACAGGTTGGGCAGCGCCGGCTTGACACGCAGCCGGATGCGGGCCGTGCGGCCGAGCTCGGCGGCGACCTGCTCGATCAGCTGGATCTCGCCCACGTCCTCCACGGTGATCCGCACCCCGGCGGCCACGCAACGCCGCAGGTGGTCCCTGGGCTTGCCGCCACCGTTGACCGAGACGCGGGCCGGGTCCACGGCGGTCCGCAGCACCCCGTCGAGCTCCTCGGGTGAGTAGATGTCGGCACCGGCCCCCTCGCTGCTGAGGATGTGGCGGACCGCGAGGTTCGTGTTGGCCTTCATCGCCGGCAGCACGTCCACCGGGCCCTCCGGCCACGCCCGGCGGAAGGCCGCGTCGAAGCGCCGCAGGTTGCTGCGCAGCTGCGTCTCGGACAGGACGAACAGCGGGGTGCCGAACCGCTCGGCGAGCTCGACGGTGTCCAGCTCGTCGATGAACAGGTGCCCGTCACGGATCGACAGGCAGTCGTCCACGTGCGGATGGGTCACGGGCGAGCGTGCGGGCATGCGGTCGCTCCTACCGTCGTTGGGTCTGGGCCTGCGGGCGGCCGCTGGGCCGAGCCTGCGGGACCCGGGTGCCCGAGCAGCTTGGCAGACCGCAGCCCGTCGTGCTCGGGCGACAGCCGCACCGAGCACGACCAGCCGGGCCCGTGGGTCGCCGGTGGCCGGTCGGGCCTACCGTGGGCACCGTTCGACGTGCCGCGGCTGCCGTCCACCACCGAGGTGGCGCGCCGGCGGTGGCAGGTGGA
>SLQK01000038.1 GCA_007131525.1 Nitriliruptoraceae bacterium
GTCCCGTCTGGTGAACGGTCGGCGGTCAGGAGCCGGAGAGGCCGGCGGCGGGCACGCCAGCAGGCGCCAGCAGGACCGCCCGCTGCAGGCCGCCAGCGGCAGCCGACGCCACAACACCGCCGGCGCCAGCCGACCCCACCACGCCGCCAGCAGCAGGCTTCCCGCGAACTGCCCGCCGCCGCGCCCGACCCACGCGCTCAGTACCGGAAGGGCCAGGCCATGAAGTAGAACTTGATCCGCAACCAGATGCCGTACAGCCCGAAGGGCTCCACGATCAGGAACACCGCGACGAGGATGGCCTGGAAGGTGGTGCGGCGCTGGGCGCTGGAGAGCTCGCTGAGCAGGGGCAGCTCCCCGAGGAACGCGTCCGCGAGCTGGCCGAGGACGACGAAGGCGACCGCTCCGAGCACGGCGCCGACGACGGTGCCGATACCACCGATGACGATGATGGCGATGAACTCGATGGAGATGAGCAGGTTGACCGTCGCATCGATCGTGAGGAACTGCGCCTCCCAGCCGAACATCGCCCCGGCAACCCCGGCCAGGAAGGAGGACACGCCGAAGGCGACGTACTTGGTGCGGGCCACGTCCACGCCCATCACCGCGGCCGCGACGTCGCGGTCGCGGACCGCCGCCATCGACCGTCCGGTGTGGGAGCGCCGGAGGTTGGTGGCGAACAGCACGGCGATCGCCGCCAGCACCAGGAAGATGTAGTACTTCTGGATCGCTGAGCTGAGCGGTGTGCCGAGGAGCTCGAACGGCGATGAGGTGATGGGCGGGCCGTCGAACGACCACAGCATCGGCACCGCGATCCCGGACAGGCCGCCGGTGACCTCGGGGAACGAGCGCAGCACGTGGGCGACGAGGAAGACCAGGCCCAGGGTCACGATGGCGAGGTAGAGGCCGCGCAGCCGGAGCGCGAAGGGCCCGATGGCCAGCCCGACGGCCGCTGCCAGCAGTCCAGCCACGGGGACGATCACCCAGAACGGGACCCCGTAGGTACCACCGAGGACCGCGGCGGTGTAGCCACCGATACCGATGAAGGCGGCGTGGCCGAGGCTGATCTGGCCGGTGAACCCGGTCAGGATCATCAGGCCGACGGCGCCGACGACGAACACGAGGATCTCGGAGCCGAGGGTGAGCCACAGCGAGCTGGCCCGGAGCGGGAACACCAGCGCGAACAGCACCAGCAGGGCCACGCCGGCCTGGCGCCACCTCGACGACAGGAGGCGGAGATCGTCCTCGTAGCGGACGGAGAGCGGCTTGGTCGGCATCTAGACGCGCTCCACTTCTCTGGTCCCGAACAGCCCGTAGGGCCGGAACATGAGGAACCCGATCATGATCACGTAGGGGAACACCTGGTGGAAGTTGTTCCCGAAGGCACCGAGGAGCGGGTTGACGTAGCCCTGGGCGAGCACCTGGACCACCCCGAGGACGAGCCCGCCGATCACCGCACCCAGCGGTGACTCCAGCCCGCCGATCAGCACCGCCGGAAAGGCGGCCAGCGCGATCAGCCAGATGTTGCCGTCGACGATCCGCGGGAACATGCCGAGGAACACCCCGGCCAGGGCGGCCAGCGACCCGGCGAGGAACCAGGAGAACGCGAACACCCGCCCGACGGGGATGCCGAGACCGAGCGCCACCTCCTGGTCGGAGGCGGTGGCGCGCATACCGATCCCGATGCGGCTGCGCTGGAACAGCAGGTAGAAGCCGAGCAGCACCAGCCCCGTGGCCGTGATCGCCGCCACGGAGTTGTACAGCACCCTGGCACCCAGGATCTCGACCACCGAGGTGGTGTCCCACGGGGTCGGCATGCCGCGCTCGCCGACGCCCCAGATCACGGTGATGGCCACGCGCATCAGCGCGCCGACGAAGATCGTGACGATGACGGTCACGAAGACGGGGCGCCCGATCATGGGTCGGAGCACGGCCCGTTCGACGCCCATCCCGACCGCGCCGGTGACGGCCATGGTGACCGCCAGGGCGACGATCCACCACATCCCGCCGCGGACCAGCGAGATCATCAGGAACGCGCCCAGCATCACGAACTCGCCGTGAGCGAAGTTGAACACCTGCGAGGCGCGGTAGATGACCACGAAGCCGAGCGCCACGAGCGCGTAGATCGACCCGAGCGCGAGGCCGGAGAAGAAGAGCTGCAGGAAGGTCTGCACGGTCAGTACATCTCCTCGATGAGGCCGGCGTACCGGTCGTAGAACGCCGTACGCCGGACCTTCTGGGTGGCCGTGAGCTCCTCGTCGTCCTGGTGCAGTTCCTTGGGCAGCAGCCGGAAGGCACGGACCTGCTCGACCCGGGCCAGGCCCTCGTTGCAGCGCCGTACCTCGCCGTCGATCAGCTGCACGACCTCGTCCTTCGAGGCGAGGTCCTGGAAGGAGGTGTAGGCGATGCCCTTGCGTGAGGCCCAGTCTCCGACGTTGTCGGCGTCGATCTGGATCAGCGCGGAGATGAACTTGCGACCGTCGCCGATGGCCACGCACTCCTTGATGTAGGGCGAGGTCTTCATCTGGTTCTCGATCTGCTCCGGGGAGA
>SLQK01000001.1 GCA_007131525.1 Nitriliruptoraceae bacterium
CAGCGTGCGCCGCGCATGCTACGGCGCCCCGGTGGCGTTCCCGGCGGCGTGGGACGGCCGAAGGACGACCGCCCCCGCGGGTGCTCAGGCGGCCCGGTCGAGCACGTCGAGCAGGCCGGACAGGTTGTGGGCCCGGGAGGGGTGTCGGAGCTTCGCGAGCGCACGGTTCTGCATCTGGCGGATGCGTTCCCGGGTCAACCCGAAGTGGGCACCGATCTCCTCCAGGGTCTGGGGCTCCTGGCCACCGAGGCCGAACCGCAGCACGAGGATGATGCGCTCCCGGTCGTCGAGGGCGTTCAGGGCCGCATCGATCTGGCTGAGCGCGTCGCCCTCCAGCGCGGTGTCGGCGGGGTCGAGCTGCGCGGCGTCGGCAATCAGATCGCCCATCGTGGCATCGCCGTCCTCACCGATCGGCCGGTCGAGGCTGACGAGCTCCTGCATCGCGTCGCGGACCTCGCGGACCCGATCGACGGTCAGCCCGACCTCCTCGGCGACCTCCTCCTCGGAGGGGTCACCGCCCTTCTGCTGGCGCAGCCGCAGCTCGGCCGCCCGGAGCTTGCCGTACAGCTCCCAGACGTGGGCGGGCACCCGGATGGTGCGCCCCTTGCTGGCGACGCCCCGCTGCAGGGCCTGGCGGATCCACCACACGGCGTAGGTCGAGAACTTGTAGCCCTTGGTGTGGTCGAACTTCTCCACCGCTCGCAACAGCCCGAGGTTGCCCTCCTGGATCAGCTCGATGAAGTCGAGGTCACGACCCGAGAACTTCCGGGCCTGGGGGACCACGAGCCGGAGGTTGGCCTGGACCATGCGCTCCTTCGCCCGCTCGCCGTCGCGGGAGATCTGCCGCAGCCGGGCCTTCTTCGAGCGGGTCAGCTGGTCCGCGCGCTCCTTCAGCAGCACATCGGCGGACAGGCCGGCCTGGTAACGCTTCGCGAGGTCGGCCTCGTCCTCCTTGGTCAGCAGCGCGTGGCGCCCGGCGTCGTTGAGGTACTGGCGGACCAGGTCGGTGGTCAGCGCCGCGGAGGCGTCGCCGACCTCCTCGGGAACGTCGTCGGCGACATCGTCGATGACCTGCACACCTTGATCGGTCGCGGTGATGATGGCGTCGTCGACCCAGGTGTCACCGTGGAGCTCGGGGACGTGGAGTTCCTGCAGTTCGGACAGCAGCACGTAGCCGCGCTCGGACGAGCGCTCGAGGAGTTCCTCGACGGCGACTTCGGCGGTTGGGAGCTCGGTGGCGTTCACCAGGCCTCCTCTTCACGGGTCGGTGACAGCTCGATCGAGACGCGCGGGAGCGCGGTCGACCGCAGGCGCGGTGTCGGGTGGAAGGTGGCGGCGCTGCCTACCCTCGCACGTGTGGTTCGGAGCCGGAAGGCCTCTGGTGCCGACCTTCGGGGGTGTCCTCGTGCCGCTCACCCGCGGGCGCGGTTGGGGTGGTGGTGTGCTCCGAGGACGTCATGTCGGGATGCGGGCAGCATCCGCGCCGCAACTTGACCAACGCACGATGCCGGTCCGCGCGTCCCAGGACCATCTGTACGTGCGCTCAGCGCACATCTTACGGTCATCTGGTCGTCGACAGCCCGTCATCGCGTGGTGGGGTGGGGCAGACCCGGCCATCGCGACAGGTGATGCCCTCGGCCGCCAGGCGCGCCGCCTGCTCCGCCTCCAGGCCCGGCACGAGCCGCCCGCCGGCGGTGACGATCCGCCACCACGGCAGGTCGGCGCCGCGGGCACGCAGCACCCGGCCGACCGCGCGGGCTGCCCGGGCGTTCCCGGCCTCGGCTGCCACCTCCCCGTAGGCCAGGACCTCCCCGGGCCGGGTGCCGGCGACGATCTCGACGACACGGTCACTGAACCCTGGCACGGCGGCCTCTCGACCCGGATGGGGACCACTACCGTAGGTCGGGAGCTACCGGGACCACCGCCGGCTCCCTCGAGGAGGAGGGCTTCGATGATCACCGCCTTCGTGCTGCTGGACGTCGACGTCGACCGTGTACCCGAGGCGGCCGAGGCGATCTGCCACCTGGACGGGGTCACCGAGGTGTACTCGGTGACCGGCCGCTACGACCTCATCGTCAAGGTCCGGGTCCCCCACAACGAGGATCTCGCCGAGGTGGTCACGGGCGGGATCGGGAAGGTCGGTGGCATCCGGGGTTCGGAGACCGTGATCGCCTTCCGGTCCTACGCCGAGGACGTCCTGGACGCGGCCTTCTCCCTGGGGCAGGAACGCGCGGACTGACCCGCGCCCGGGCTCACCTGGCGGGCGGTGTCGGCACCGGCGGCGGGGTGGGCTCGGCTGGTCGGCGGGCAGCCGCGTCGGGGCCATCCTCGCCGGAGGACTGCGGCTTCGGGGGGTAGGCGATCCGGGGGTGGTAGATCCCGACCAGCGAGTCGACGATGGTGTCCCGCGCCCGGCGCAGCTCGCGGAAGGTCAGATCGCACTCGTCGAACTGACCGTCGTCGAGACGCTCCTGCAGGAGTCGCTCCACGGTCGACTCGATGTCCTCGCGGGGCAGGGTCCCCCGCGACATCGCCATCGACCTGGTCGTCGCCTCGGAGCAGTCGGCCAGCAGCAACAGGGCGGCCTCCTTGCTCCGCGGCTTGTGCCCGCGGTAGCGGTAGGCAGCCTCGTCGACCGCATCACGGTCCCCGCCGGCCGCCCGGACCGCCTTGTCGTAGAAGTAGCTGACCAGCATCGTCCCGTGGTGGCTACCGATACAGGCCACCACCTCGGGTGGCAGCCGGTGCTCGATCGCCATCTCGACGCCGTCGATCACGTGGTCCTGGATGATCGTCGCCGACACCCTCGGCTCGAGCTCGTCGTGGGGGTTGGCGATGCCCTGCTGGTTCTCGATGAAGAAGTGGGGTTGGCGCACCTTGCCGATGTCGTGGTAGAGGCCGGCCACGCTGCCGAGCAGCGGGTTGGCTCCCACCGCCCGGCACGCCCGCTCGGTGAGCGAGGCGACCATCACGGAGTGGTTGTAGGAGCCCAGCGCCTCGGACTCGAGCTCCCGCAGCAGCGGGTGGTTGCGGTCGGCGAGGTCCAGCAGGGCCGTCACGGTGGGCAGCCGGAACATCGTCTCCAGGAAGGGCAGCGCGCCCTGGACCGCGAGTGCTGTGACCAGTCCGTTCACGGCGCCCGCCGCGATCGCGACCCAGAGCTGATCGGTCGGTCCGAACACCAGGACCACCACCGCCGCGACCACCGGGTAGGACAGCCCGGCTCGCAGCGTGGCCGACCGCAGGTCCGAGCGCTTGGCGATGCTGGTCGTCAGCGGGACGCTGAGCAGCACCACGATCGCGGCGAACAGCGCCACCGAGCCGGCCTGGGGACGGACCAGCAACACCAGGACCGAGGCGGGCAGCATCGCCGCGATCCCGATCACGGGGTGGATCAGCAGCGCGATCAGCATGGCCAGGGCGCCGGCGGGGACGGCGAAGAGCCAGCCCGCCGAGGTCGCATCGACCACCGCCGTCACACCCACCACGAGGAGCCCGTAGGCGACGACCAGCAGCGACAGCAGCAGCAGCTTCTTCCCGGTCACCCAGACGATCGGCTGCATCCGGGACAGGTAGACCCCCGCCACGGCGGTGACCAACAGCATGGCGGCCGTCGCCGTCAGCCACGCACGCCAGGGTCCGCCCCCACCCAGACCGAGCTCCTCGACCGCCTGGGCCTGCCGCGGGGTCACCACGTCCCCCGCGCGGACGATCACCTCGCCGGCGCGCCAGGTCTCGGTGACCTCATCCACGCTCTCTGCCGCCCGCTGGCGCGCGGCGGCCGTCGCGTCGGGATCGACGGTGACCGTCGGCCGCATGTGCTGCTCCAGCACCGGCTGCACGACCTCCGTGCCGCTGTCACCGGGCAGGTTGCGAAGGGCGAGCTCGACGGCCAGCACGTCGTCGAGCAGACGGTCCACACCCTCCTCGCTCACCCGCTGCCGGGCGAGCTCCTGGGCGATGGCGATCGTCTCCCGCTCGACGACGTCGAGCTCGTTGGAGGAGAGACCGACCAGCGCAGCGATCACGTCTTCGTCGAGGTCGGGCTCGAGCAGGGCGAGGCGCTGCCGTTGCTCGGCCAGCCGTGGCGGCGCACCGCTGGCATCGTCGTCCTCGGGGTCGGGCAGGCGGACCTCGCGCGCCGCGACGAACACCTCGCGCACATCCCGGACGATGGCGGACTGCGCGTCCCGGTCCGGGGTCAGGACCGGCTCGACACCCTCGGCGGCCGTCCGGCGCGCGGTGTCGGTGGCCTCAGCGTCGGTGACGCGGACCAGCGCGTCCGCGAAGATCGTGCGCGGCGCCGGCTCGCCGACCCGCACCGGCTGGTCGTCGGCCACCGCACCGATCGCGACGAAGATCGGCACGAGCAGCACCACCAGCGCCGCCGCGAGGAGGCGCTGCAGGACCAGGTGGCGCTCGCCGAGATCCACGGTGCTCCTGGTTCGGGTCGTCGTGAGGGTCGTCGTCAGGGTCGCAGGGACCGTCGCCCGCCGGCCCCGTCCGGGGTGCGCGCGGGATGACCAGTGTCGCGTATCTCGTCCCGATCCGCTCACCGGCGCTCGGTCCTGACGCTCCGAGCGGCCAGGCCACCGGCACCGCGGCCGGTGGTGTCGCCACCCCCGGTGCTGGGTCCGCAGGCACCCGAACGGGCGGATCCGACCTCGCGCCGGCCCGCGTTAGGCTGCGCGCTGCCCGCCCACCGCCACGCACGAGGCGCCTGTGAACACCTTCGACCCGTCGCCCTGGGTCGCGCTGGACCGCACCGACTGGGCGGCGCTCGCGTCCGCGACGCCGCTGACGTTGACGGAGCAGGACCTCGACCAGCTGCGGGGCATCAACGACGCCATCTCGCTGGAGGAGGTCGCCGACGTCTACCTCCCGCTGTCCCGGCTGCTGAACCTCTACGTCGCCGCCACCCAGGACCTCCACCGGGCCACGGACACCTTCCTGGGCTCGCTGGCGGCGAAGGTGCCCTTCGTGATCGGGGTCGCCGGGTCGGTGGCGGTGGGCAAGTCCACCACCTCGAGGATCCTGCAGGCCCTGCTGAAGCGGTGGCCCGATCACCCGGAGGTCGCCCTGGTCACCACCGACGGGTTCCTGCACCCCAACGCCGAGCTGGAACGCCGGGGGTTGCTGGAGCGCAAGGGCTTCCCGGAGTCCTACGACACCGCCGAGCTGGTCCGCTTCGTGGGCGCGGTGAAGTCCGGCGTCCCCGAGGTCCGCGCGCCGGTCTACTCCCACCTGCACTACGACGTGCTCCGCGACCAGCAGCTGGTCATCCGTCAACCCGACATCCTGATCGTCGAGGGACTGAACGTGCTCCAGACCGGGACCGACGGCGAGCGCCGGGTCTTCGTCTCGGACTTCTTCGACTTCTCGATCTACGTGGACGCCGCCGACGCCCACGTCCGGCGCTGGTACGTCGAGCGCTTCCGTCGGCTGCGTGACACCGCCTTCCAGGACCCCCGCTCCTACTTCCGCCGCTACGCGTCGCTGTCCGACGAGGAGGCCGACCGCACCGCGACGGAGATCTGGGACCAGATCAACGGGCGGAACCTGGTGGAGAACATCCTCCCGACCCGCAGCCGCGCCGACCTCATCCTGGGCAAGGGCGCCGACCACGCGGTTGAGCGCGTGTGGCTCCGCAAGCTGTAGGTGCTCAGCGCCCCGTGGTGTCCAGGCGGACCTCGGCCGGTGCCCGGCCGATCGGCCGCCAGGCGGCCATCACGCCGCGGATCGCGGTGACCACCGCCAGCGGCTGGTCGAGGATCAGGTGGTGGTAGGCGAAGGGGACGTCCAGCACCGGGATCCCCGCCTCGGCTGCGGGTGCACCCGCCAGCAGCGCGGTCATGTGGGCCCGCACCTCGGCGTCGACGATCGCGGAGCGCTCCCCGTTGACCAGTGCCATCCGACAGCGCGCCTGCGCGAGACGGTCACCGAACTGGCTCGGGTGAGAAGGCCCGCTGCGCGCGGTGAACACCCGCGGATCGAACTTCCACGTCCATCCGTCGCCGGTCGCCCGCAGGCTGTGCCGGGCGACGTAGCGCAGCAGCCACCGGTTCTCGCAGGGCTGCGGCGGGACCAGGTGGAAGTGCCCGATCGCGGTCGTGACATCCGGGTAGGTCTTCGGGGCCCGGAACATCCGGCCACCCCGCCCCTCCTCAGACTCGGGGTCCGGACGGCGGACCGGTGCGTCCAGCACCACCGCGCCGGCCAGCGACGGGCCGTGCTGGGCGGCCAGCACGATGGTGATGAACCCGCCCATGGAGTGCCCGACCACCAGGGGGCGACCGGCACCACCGCCGTCGGCAGCGGCGGCCAGGATCTCCACGGCCCACTGCTCCCCGTCGTAGACCTCCCGCCACCCGCTGTCCCCGTGCCCGGAGAGGTCGACGGCGACGACCCGGTGGGAGCGGGCCAGGCTGGGGGCCACCGCGGTCCACCAGCGGGCGTGGGCCGCACCGCCGTGCACGAGCACGAGGGTCGGATCCTGCCGAGAGCCCCAGGCGAGCCAGCGGACAGCAGCGCCGTCGACCTCGACCGTGCCCTCCTCCGGCGGGACCGCCAGGCCGTCGAGGAACCACTGCGGTGCGTCGTCGGGCACGCCCTCGAGGTGGGATGACGGCGGCACGGACACCTCCTGCGGACGCGGAACGGTTCAGCCTAACCCGTTCCGCGCCGCAGCTGGTGCGCACCCGGGCTGCACACCCGTTAGCGTCACGGCGCCGCGCCCGGCCAACCCCTGGCGCCCCCTGCGCCGAGGTCGTCCGTGCCCGAACCCTCCGCCGCCCCAGGACGTCAGCCGGCGCCCTCGGCTGCTCGCTTCGCCCCCATCGATGTCGGCCTGCTGCTGCTGCTCAGCGGGATGTGGGGGATGTCCTTCCTCTTCATCGAGCTCGCCCTGCGTGAGCTCGGTCCGATCTGGATCGTGGCTGGCCGGACCACCGTCGGCGGCGGTGTCCTGCTCACCATCCTCCTCGTCCGCGGGACCGGGCTGCCCCGCGGCCGGGAGCTGTGGGTGCGGCTGGTGACGCTGGGGGTGGTGAACAACGCGCTGCCCTGGGCCATGGTCGCCTGGGCGCAGCAGCGCCTGCCATCGGGGCTCACGGGACTGCTGATGGCGATCGTGCCGACCTCGACGCTGCTGGTCGCCGCCGTCGTCGGCCTCGAGCGAATCACACCGCGGCGGCTGGCCGGACTGCTCCTCGCCCTCGGCGGGGTCGCGGTGATCGTCGGTGGTGACGTCGAGCAGCCGGGCCGCGTCCTCGCCGTGCTGGCGGTCGTCCTGGCCACGCTCGGGTACGCCAGCGGGGCCGTCTTCGCCAAGAGCCAGGTGTCCGGGCGGGCGCCACCGCTGACCATCGCGACGGGCCAGGTGCTCAGCGCGGCGATCTTCACCCTGCCCGCGGCATGGCTCCTCGAAGGGCGTCCGGCGGTGGCCTCGCTGACCCCGACGACGTGGGGTGCGGTGGCGCTGCTCGGTGCCCTCGGGACGGGGATGGCCTTCCTGGTCTTCTACGTCCTGGTCGATCGGGTCGGCGCGACCAACGCCACCCTGACCACCTACCTGATCCCCATCGTGGCGGTGGCGGCGGGCATGCTGCTCCTCGACGAACGGCTCGGGGCGTCGGCGCTCGTCGGCGGCGGGCTGATCCTGATCGGTATCTGGCTGGCACAGCACGTTCCTCCGGTCGCGGCACCGACGTCGCCGCGGTGACCTCCTAGCCTGGACCCCAGGTGCGTCGGACCAGGAGCGCTGCGATGCCACCCAGTGACGACCGGGGACCGCTCGCCCGCCAGCACCTGCTGTGGGTGGCGTTCCTGGTCGGGGTCGTCGTCCTCGCGACGATCCTGACCGTGGTGGTGGACGTGGAGCCGGCGCTGCCCGTGGCACTGCCGCTGCTGCTCGCGACGGCGATCTCGGTCGCCGCCCTGCTCGCCACCGTCGGCATCGATCGCGTGTTCGCTGCGGCGCCGCCCGCCGACGACACCGCCGCCGTCGCGGAGTTCCGGACCCGGCTGGTCCTGCAGGCCGTCATCGCCGAGACGCTGGTGCTCATCACGACGATCCTGGCGGCGATGATCGGGCCGCGCTGGAACGTCGCGATCGGCGGGGTCGTGGCCATCGTGATCCTGCTGCGCGTGCGGCCGACCGTGGCGCGACTGCGCCGGTTCGACCGTGCCTGGGCGGCAACCGGCGCCGAGGTCTCCCTGGAGCGGGGGTTCGCCTCGGCGGACAGCCACGACCTGCCTCCGACCGACACCGCTCGTGGTGACCATCCTGGGTCCCAGTGAGCCCGAACCCGGTCGGCGACGGCCGACCCCACATGACGAGGATCACCATGCCCACCGACTACGACGCGATCCTGCTGGTCTCCTTCGGCGGCCCGGAGGGCCCCGACGAGGTCATCCCGTTCATGGAGAACGTGACCCGGGGACGCGACATCCCCCGACAGCGGCTGGAGGAGGTCAGCCAGCACTACTTCGGCTTCGGCGGGCGGTCCCCCATCAACGATCAGAACCGCGCGCTGATCGCCGCCCTGGAGGAGCTGCTCGCGGCTGAGGGGCCCGACCTGCCGATCTACTTCGGCAACCGCAACTGGCACCCGTTGCTCCCCGACACCCTGGCCCGGATGCGTGACGATGGCGTCCGGCGCGCGATCTGCTTCGTCACCTCGGCCTTCTCCTCCTACTCGGGGTGCCGGCAGTACCGGGAGAACCTCGCCGAGGCCCGCGCCGAGGTGGAGGGTGCCCCCGAGCTGGACAAGCTCCGGGTCTACTACAACCACCCCGGGTTCCTCGAGCCCCAGGTCGACTTCATCCTCGAGGCGCTCGCGACGCTGCCCGAGGAGGTCCGCGACACGGCCCACATCGTCTTCACCACCCACTCGATCCCACGGACGATGTCGCGGCACTGCGACTACGAGGCCCAGCACTACGAGGCGTGCCGGATCGTGATGGAGCTGCTGTCCGAGCGGGAACCGCGAGCGGACGGTGGGGAACGGCCGTGGCAGCTGGTGTTCAACTCCCGCTCCGGGCCCGAGTTCGTCCCGTGGCTCGAACCCGACATCAACGACCACCTCGAGGAGCTCGCCGAGCAGGGGGCTCCCGGAGCGGTGTGCGTGCCGATCGGGTTCGTCTCCGACCACATGGAGGTGATCTACGACCTCGACGTGGAGGCCGTCGACACCGCGAAGGGCGTGGAGCTGCCCTTCGCCCGCGCCGCCACCGTCGGGACCGACCCACGGTTCGTGGCCATGATCCGCGAGCTCGTCCTCGAGCGGGCGGCCGACGCCCCGGCCCGCGCCCTCGGCACGCGTGGCCCCAACCACGACGCCTGCCCGGTGGACTGCTGCTTCACCCCGGGCCAGGAGACCAGGGACGTCGTCGCCGCAGCACCCGCCCGGGGGCGCCCGTCGGCGTGAGGGATCAGTGTCGGGACGGTCGGCACTGGAGGTCGTCGGCGACGGCCGTTACCGTGGATGCCCGTCGCCGACCGCTCCCGAGGAGGCCAGCATGACCACCCGTCAGACGCCTCGCCCCCGTCGTGGCGCCGAGGCCGTCATGGCCGCGATCGAGGCCTTCGAGCTGCGCCAGCGCCTGGACGAGCCCGACGGCTCCTACCACCCGACCGGCGACCTGGACCTGAGCTGGGCCCGCGACCGCATCGACACCGCGCGCCGGGCCGCCGCGGCCGACGTCGTGACCGCGGAGGAGGCCCTCGAGTGGCTCTGGGCCACGACGGCCGACGAGCGCACCGTGGAGCTCGATGACGAGGGCTGGGAGACCGACGACGCCTGAGCAGCGCACGACCGCCGGGACGACCGCCCGCGCGACGGGGCGACGCCGCGACGGCGCTACCGTGGCACCATGGAACTCGTCCTGGTCCGACATGCGCAGCCCGAGTGGAACCGTGGCCGGGCTGCCCAGGTCGATCCCCGCCTGACCGAGCTCGGACAGGCCCAGGCCGAGCAGCTCGCGGCCTGCATGGCCGGTGAACGCTTCGACGAGGTGCTGGTCTCGACCGCCCGCCGCGCCCGCCGCACGGCCGCGCCGGTGATCGAGGCGGTCGAGGCCGACTCCGTGACCGAGCGGGCGTGGATGCACGAGATCCACATGCCCGCCTCCTGGCAGGGCAGCCCCGCCGAGGAGGTCGGGCGCGCGATGGCCACCGCCCGGGA